>DUPL01000120.1 GCA_012838385.1 Clostridiaceae bacterium | reverse complement strand
GAGGTTAAGGAAGTTGTATCCCTGGGTTCCCATGATATGTTTATTGGGGAGGTCGTTGCAGTTTATACAGATGCGTCCTTGTCGGATGATAAAGGGAAGCTTGATTTAGCCAAGGCTAATTTGATATCATATGCTCATGGTGAGTATTTTGCCTTGGACAAAAGATTGGGTTTTTTTGGTTACTCAGTGGCAAGAGAGGAAGTTCTAAGAAGAAGAATGGGTAAAGAATAATTGGGGATGTGTTTATGAAAAAGTTTCTGGCCTTTTGTATGGCAGTTGTAATTCTGGTTACATTGGCTACCGGATGTTCAAAAGAAAAAAATGACAATCCAGTATTGGTGCTTAACATTAAGAGCGAAAGGTTCGGTATTGAGGGTATTATTGAAATTGAGATGTATCCCGACAAGGCACCAAATACGGTGAAAAACATAATATATCTTGCAAATCTTGGATTCTACGATGGAATCCAAATATGTCAGGTCAGACCCGACAAGCTGGTGGAGATTGGGGATCCCAAAAATGTCCAGCTTGGTGGCGTGAGATATGCGATAAAGGGAGAGTTCAAGGAAAATGGATTCACCCAGAACGATATTAAGTTTGAACGAGGAGTAGTCGCCATGTCAAGATATGCTGCCAGTTATGATTCTGCTGTTGGAGACTTTTTCATTCAGCTTGACGACACCGAAGAATACGATGGCAAGTTTGCCGCATTCGGACGTGTGACCAAGGGACTCGAGCTACTGGATGAGATTAGCAGAGTCAAGAATGTTGGAAGAGCTTTGGGATATGAGCCGGTATATCCCATCTTTATAGAAAGTGTTTATCTTAAGCTTAAAGGAAAACAGTACGGCGAACCAAAGAGACTGACAAGGGAGTTTTTCGGTGCGAACAAAGGCTGGTAATGTATTTGTTGTTGTTTTAATAGTTTCAATACTGCTGTTTCCACTATGTGAAACGAATGCCGGGGAAGAAAGTTTGTCCGTAAGTGTATCCCTGAACAAAAGTTTAGCCAGTTACGGCGATTTGGTTGACGTGACTGTGTCTCTATTGGGATACAGCTCTAACAATATAGGTGTTATTGAAGCTTGTATCCCAATAGATACAAGTCTTTTTTCTGTAGTTGAGGATTCAATACAAAATCATTTGCAAACAGAAGAAGGAACCCCAATTATTACAATGGGTCATAGAAAAGGAAGCAGTGAGGTTTACTATAGCTATGTGGATGTAGTTAAACTGGTTGAAAAGGGAGGAGAAGTGTTTTCTTTTCAGCTTGAGGTAATTGGAGAAGATGTGGATGTTTTGAAGGAAATTTATTTGTCTTCTGTTATTCTTGCAGACAAGGATTTTAATAATCTTGAGTTTGATATGAATACTGTTTCCATTTACATAACGGATTACAACATAAGTGTTGAAGACAGATTGCTTTCCAAGATACATAAGGATACCACAGTTAAGGATTTTACAGAAAGTTTAAGTGCATTAAATGTTGAGATAATTGACAAGAATGACAAGAGGGTGGATGAAGAAGAATATGTGGGAACCGGCATGAAAGCACGGTTTGAATTGAATGGAGAGATAAATGAATATTTAATATGTGTTACCGGTGACGCCAACGGTGACGGAGAGATAAATGTAACTGATTTGATAGCTGTCAGGGCCCACTTACTTAACAAGAAAAAGCTGGAGGGCATATATTTTACCGCTGCTGATGTAAATAATAATGGGGAAATAAACATAACAGATTATATAGCTATAAATGCAGATGTATTAAATAAAAAGTATATTGTACCAAATTAAACACATTTGATGGAGGAAATATGAGGAAAATAACTGTGATTTTTATTGTATTGTTACTTCTTCTTTCCGGTTTGATTTCAATAAATGCAGAAGGGGAAAGAAGGTTTCTATTGGCAGGTGCTGATACTGTCGAAGCCGGCAGTACATATGTGTTAACTGTCAAAATAGATGGTACCAATATATATGGTTGCCAGGCCATACTGGAGTACAATCCTGAACAGCTTGAACTCAAGGGTGCCGTATTGATTGAAAATGAGTTTACCGAGGAATGGTCTTATCAGGAGATGGAAGGTCTCCCGGAAGGAGAACTGGGGTTTGTTTTGGATGACAACAAACTTGCAAATCCAATCAACCAGGAAACCGGCATTATTAATATCACTTTTACAGTGAAAGAGGAACTGGAGGTCGGCACAAAGGTTAAAATACGCCTCAAGAAACAGGTCATAACCTTTATAGATGACGTAGTAAGTGATGTCAGCCCTGAGGATGTGGAGTTTGAGACTACTGTTATTAAGAAAGTGCTGTCAAACAATGATTATCTTAAAAGTCTTAATGTTACAAACGGTACGCTGGTGCCAAGCTTTAACAAGAACACAGTCAATTACACTGTAAGTGTTCCATATTCCATAACTAAGCTTCAGTTTACAGCTTTGTGCGAAGATGAAAAAAGTACTCTTCAGGTGAACAATCCTGACCTTGTTGAAGGTGGGAAAACGAATGTGACATTAACAGTCACGTCCGAGGCAGGTACCAAGAGAGTGTATACGATACAGGTAACAAGAGCACAGAAACCGGAGGAGCCAAAGAGCAGCAATAATAAATTGGAGAGTCTTGAAGCTGATTATCCGCTTTCTCCACTGTTTCATTCTGACATAACCGAGTATACAATGGAAGTACCTAATGAGGTTACGGAAATAATACTGAGCATAACCACACAGGATACAAAATGCACATATGTGGTAGAAGGTGGAAAGGATCTTGTGGTGGGTGAAAACACAGTAACGGTTGTGTGCACAGCGGAAGATGGCAGTGTAAGAAACTATGTTATTACTGTTACTAGACAGGAAGGACAGCAGGCAACACCATCTCCAACAGATGAGGAGCCCACCGAGTCACCTGAGGAGACAAGCAAACCGACGCAACCTGCTGAAACACCAGGCGTCATAGTTGTTTCAGATCCTAAGGGCATGCCTTACTGGCTGGTTATTGTTTTGATTATTATCTTTACAGGCGTTGGATTCATGTTTGGTGTTACTATTAATATAAAGGGTGCGAAAGAGTATAACGATGTTGATGATGATGATAATTACATAGAAAGTAACATAGTTGAATCTGACTTCGGAAGGAAGGAAACACCAAAAAAGAAGGAAAGGAATACATTGTTCATTATTGAAGATTCTTTCCGTGATGATGACAAATAATATTTGACAATGTGACATTGCTGTGTTAAAATCTTTTGGTGCCGCTCTGTAAGGGTTTTTAAATCTGATCCTTCAGTACCCTTGGCAGGCGAGTTTAATGTGGAGGTGCAATAATGTACGCAATAATCGTAACAGGAGGAAAACAGTACAAAGTTTCCGAAGGAAGTACCATATTTGTAGAAAAGCTTAATGCAGAGCCAGAGCAGGAAGTTGTTTTTGACGAAGTTTTGGCTGTGTCGAAAGGCGACGACGAAGTTGTTTTTGGTACTCCGAAAGTTGAAGGTGTTTCTGTTACAGCCAGAGTGCTTAAGAATGGTAAAGGAAAGAAGATTCGCATAATTAAGCACAAACCTAAGAAGGGTTATATGAAGAGACAGGGACATAGACAACCTTATACCCAGGTAGTTATTGAGAAAATAAACGCTTAATCATGATACATGTGAGTATTTGGCTGGAAGATGAAATAATTGTTGGATTTGAAATAAAAGGGCATGCGGGATACGCAGACAAAGGATATGATATTATTTGTTCTGCGGTTTCTGCAATAAGTTATACGGCAGTTGGATATTTTGAAAACAAATACAACCCGGAAGGGAAGATGGACAAAATATCGTATATTGAATCGGATGGTTACATGAAGTTTACCCGGCCGATAAGCACCAATTCGAAAGAGATTATTAAAGATAATGCGGTTTTGGAAGCAATGGTCTTGGGTTTTAAACAGGTTGAATACTCATATGGCAGCAAATTTGTACGTGTTAAAGAAGAGGAGGTATAGTCGCATGTTGAGAATAAATCTACAGTTGTTTGCACAGAAAAAAGGTGTTGGCAGCTCAAAGAACGGAAGAGATTCCGAATCCAAGAGACTCGGAGTAAAGCGTGCAGACGGACAGTTCGTTTTGGCAGGAAACATACTTGTCAGACAGAGGGGAACCAGAATTCATCCTGGTGCCAACGTTGGAATGGGCAAGGACCATACGCTTTATGCACTGGTTGATGGAAAAGTAAGTTTTCATAGACTTGGCAAAAAGAAGAAGCAAGTTTCCATCATTGCTGAATAATAATATGTAATGTTCAAGCTAAAGAAAGTCCGGTTTTACCGGGCTTTTTATGTAGGAGGATATAATTATGTTTATAGATAAGGCCAAAATTATTATCAAATCAGGAGACGGCGGAGACGGTATTGTTTCCTTCAGAAGGGAGAAATACGTACCTGCAGGTGGTCCCGATGGCGGCAACGGCGGGGATGGAGGAAATGTCATCTTCAAGGTTGACGAAGGAGCCTCAACTCTTGCCAATTTTAGATACAAAAGAAAATACAAAGCCGGTAATGGACAGAATGGAGGACCGAATAAAAGGACGGGTAAAAAGGGAGAGGATATTGTAATCAAAGTTCCTCTTGGCACAGTTGTATATGACAGACATACAAACAGAGTTCTTGCCGACATGGTGTCTTCCGATGATGAAGTAGTTGTGCTGAAGGGTGGAAAAGGCGGCAGAGGCAACATGAACTTTGCAACTTCCACAAGGCAGGTTCCGAACTTTGCAAAAGCAGGAGAGAAAGGTGAGGAGCTTGAGGTTGTGCTTGAGCTTAAACTTCTTGCAGATGTTGGCCTTGCTGGATGGCCCAATGTAGGCAAGTCAACACTTTTGGCCGCTACAACGGACGCAAAGCCAGAGATTGCAAATTATCATTTTACGACGATTAATCCTATCCTGGGTGTTGTCACGTATGAGGACAAAAGTTACGTTATGGCTGACATTCCAGGTCTCATAGAAGGAGCTTCTGAAGGCGTGGGTCTTGGGCATCAGTTCTTGAGGCATATAGAGCGTACAAGGCTCATTATCCATGTGATAGACATGGCAGGCACTGAAGGAAGGGATCCTTTTGAAGATTTTCTTATGATTAACAACGAGCTTGAAAAGTACAATGAGGAACTGGCGAAAAGGCCGCAAATTATTGCTGCAAACAAAATGGATGTGGCAGGCAGTGATGAGAACCTTGTTGTGTTCAGGGAAAAACTTGAAAAATGGATAGAGGAAAACGATAGAGGGAAGCAGGAAGAGACGGGTGCTTTCAGAATTTTTGAAATATCTGCATTGAAGCAGATTGGAACACGTGAGCTTGTAATGTATGCAGGTTCGCTTCTGGAAAAGCTGCCACAAATTCCTCTTGTATCCTTTGAAGAGGAAGTTATCGTTCACAAAGCCGTGGAAGAAGAGGATGAGTTTGCCATACATGTAGACGAGGAAGGCAAATACGTGGTCGAAGGTAGTTTTGTCGATAATCTGTTAAGAGGTATCAATTTCAACGATTATGAATCCATGGCGTATTTTCAGAATTCCCTGAGAAGAAAGGGTGTTATTGATGAGCTCAAAGATATGGGAATCAATGAAGGGGATATTGTCAAACTGGATGATATTGAGTTTGAGTATATAGAATAATTTTCCTTCATATTAAATTAATATTTATTTAAAAAGACTATTGATTTTTAAAATACAATGTATTAAAATACCTCCATCATAAAAATGAAATGGAGGATTTTTTTTAGCTTTATGGAATGCTATGGTTGTGGCAATTGCAAGCAAGGTAAGTTAACCTACTATTGCCTTATGAAGGATGAATTTGTAGTAAGTGATGAAAGCAAGAATCTCGTAGTTGAAAAGAGCAGGTCAGGAAGGTGGAAAAAAGGAGCTCCGGAATATGAGGGTCACCGCAGGAAATCAAGGAAAATCGACGTAGTCTGATTTTGTCATCCATCATGCATTACTTTTAGTATTTTAGTGTAAATATTTGCGGTGTTTTGATGCCAGTTTTTGCAGATGAGGTCAGCTTCCTTCTTGTTTGCAACAGGAACCTTTATATCAATTATATATGTTCCCTGATTGCGCACAAAACATCGCACATAATAATCTCCGGAAGCATCTTCGAAAAAGGATGCGTTTACTTCTAATTGTCTTTTGATGTCATCTTTTTCATTTTCAATGCATTCTTCGTATCTGTACAGAATACCAGGGGGGACTATGTTTCTTAAAGAAATTAGTATATCCCTTCCTTTGTCATTTATTTCATACATGGGAATCCCATCGTTGTCGGGTGTAGTATCAACAAGGTCGTTTTCAACCAGATCAATAAGCGCCATTTGACAGGAAAAATAATTCATCAGACCTGGCTTTAAAACCAGGTCGGTTAAATACATTCCTGTAATGGGCGAGCCGAACTTCTCCAAAATAAATAGCAGTATAATCTTGTTTTCTGTTTGCTGTTCAATGTTTTCGAACATACCAAAGCCCTTTCGTCCTTAATATGCTATAAGTCCCATGAAGCCCATTTCAGCCTGAGATGCATCAAGTCTGCTGTACTGTACCACAACAGGGACATCACTTACCACCATCATTGCGTAAGGAACTCCTCTTGGAACCTTTTCGCCGTTAACGCTAACAATCTTGTCCATTCTTATGTGATTGGTTCTTTGAGCCTTGCAAACAGCTTTGAAACCGGTCATGGGTTCACGATCTTCGAAGTAGAGGGTAATATCAATATTTGCATCCTCATTGCCAACATTAAGTACACAAACTGCCTCATGGCTTACATAAACATCACCTTTGCTGACCTCGGGGTAGTATCCGTCGGGAATCAGCCATATGCGCTTTCCATATGCCTCGTTACTCATAGCAAACCTCCCAAAATTTAGTTTACATATTTCATATTATATAGTAAACTAATATAAGCAGAATGTCAAAGCAAAAATTCTGTGCGCAAAACATATCGAGAGGAGAATTAAGCAGATGAGTTATGTAAAGGAAAGCTATGAAATTGCAAAGAAAAGGTATGCTGAGATTGGCATCGACACAGACAAAGCTATTGCCAAACTCAAGGAAATACCCATCTCAATGCATTGCTGGCAGGGAGACGATGTAGGCGGTTTTGAAAATCCAGAAGCAGGACTTTCAGGAGGCATTCAAGCTACTGGTAACTATCCGGGCAAAGCAAGGACTGCTGACGAGTTAAGAGCAGACATAGAAAAAGCTTTTTCATTAATTCCAGGAAAACATAGAGTTAACTTGCACGCCATATACGGCGATTTTGAAACAGTTGTAGAAAGAGACAAAATCGAGCCCGAGCATTTTGAGAAATGGGTTCAGTGGGCAAAGAAACTTGGTATAGGACTTGATTTCAACCCTACATGCTTCTCACATCCATTGTCAGATGACGGCCTTACAATAAGCCATCCAAAGAAGGAAGTTAGAGATTTCTGGATTCGCCACTGCAAAGCTGCAAGAGCTATTGGTGCATACTTTGGAAAAGAGCTTGGAACTCCAAGCGTTGTCAACTACTGGTTCCCTGATGGAATGAAGGACATAACTGTTGATAAATATGCTCCAAGAAAACGCTTGATGGAAGCTTTGGATGAGGTATTCAGCGAGGATCTTCCAAAAGAGTATGTTCGTGATGCAGTAGAAAGCAAGCTTTTCGGTATTGGTGCTGAGAGCTTTACAGTAGGATCCAATGAATTTTACATGGGATATGCCGCTACAAGAAACAAGCTCCTTTGTCTTGATGCAGGTCACTTCCATCCAACAGAAGTGATATCTGACAAGCTGTCAGCTGTTTTCTGCTTTGTTGACGAAGTTCTGTTGCATGTAAGCCGTCCTGTAAGATGGGATAGCGATCATGTTATTGTACTTAATGACGAGCTTAGAAATATAGCAGAGGAACTTGTAAGGAATGACTTCCTTGGAAGAACATTTATTGGTCTTGACTTCTTTGATGCAAGCATCAACAGAATTGCAGCATGGGTAATTGGTATGAGAAACATGCAGAAGGCTCTCTTGCTTGCAATGCTTGAGCCTACAGAGGAACTCAAGAAACTTGAGACTGAATTTGATTTCACATCCAGACTCGCACTTCTTGAAGAGCTTAAGACAATGCCATTTGGTGCTGTTTGGGATTATTTCTGCGAAATCAACGACGTTCCTGTAGGAGACAAGTGGCTTGAAGAAGTTAAGAACTATGAGCAGGAAGTATTATTAAAGAGATAATAATTGGTGTATATATGTGAGAAAGGCTATGGTTGCAAAACTGTAGCCTTTTTATTTTGAGTATTCTCCTGATGAGACACCGTATTTTATGAAGATATAATTGTGTAGTGTGAATCAATAAATACTTGACAAAAATGACATCTGCAGTTTGATTAGACAAAAAGTATATGTTATAATTACCGAGTATACGTATACAAAATTTAGGAGGTCTTTGCATGACAAAATATGATCCGGCTAAAATAGAATTTAAATGGCAGGAAATATGGGAAAAGAACAAAGCATTTGAAGCAAAAGATGATACGACAAAGCCAAAGTTTTATGCACTTATAGAGTTTCCTTATCCTTCGGGGGACGGACTTCATGTTGGTCACCCAAGGTCCAATACTGCAATGGATATAATTTCAAGAAAGAGAAGAATGGAAGGGTATAACGTACTGTTCCCAATAGGATGGGACGCTTTCGGACTTCCAACAGAGAACTTTGCTATAAAGAACAAGGTTCATCCTGCAGTAGTAACAGAGAGAAACGTAAATAGATTCAGAGAGCAGCTCAAGAGACTTGGATTTTCATTTGATTGGTCACGAGAAGTAAACACAACTGATCCGGCATATTATAAATGGACCCAGTGGATCTTTTTGAAACTGTATGAACATGGTCTTGCATACAAGGCTGAAGTGCCCATTAACTTCTGCGTATCCTGCAAGGTTGGTCTAGCAAACGAAGAAGTTGTGGGAGGAAAATGCGAGCGCTGCGATGGCGAAGTTGTTCGCAGAGTTAAGAGCCAGTGGATGCTTAAGATAACTGAGTATGCAGAGAAGCTTCTTGAAGGTCTTGAAGAAGTTGATTATATAGAGAAGGTTAAAACACAGCAAAGAAACTGGATAGGCAAGAGCAAAGGTGCGGAAGTCGATTTTGCAATTCCCTGCATTAATGAAAAATTGACTGTATTTACAACCAGACCTGATACATTGTTTGGTGCTACCTACATGGTTATTTCTCCGGAGCATCCAATTTTGGACAGAATGAAGGAACATATAACCAACTTTGATGAGGTTGAAGCATACAGGGCAGAGGCAATCAAGAAGTCGGATTTCGAAAGAAGCGAATTGAACAAGGAAAAAACAGGCGTAAGCCTTAAGGGCGTTGTTGCAATCAATCCGGTAAACAACACTGAAATACCTGTTTGGATCTCAGACTATGTACTCATGTCTTACGGAACAGGAGCAATCATGGCGGTTCCTGCACATGATGAAAGAGACTATGAATTTGCAAAGAAGTTTGATTTGCCTATTATTGAAGTTGTTGCCGGTGGCGATATAGAGAATGAGGCTTTTACTGATATTGAAACAGGCACCATGGTAAATTCCGATTTCCTTAACGGAATGAGTGTTGCGGAAGCAAAAGAAGCAATAACAAAGTGGCTTGCAGAAAAGGGTTTGGGCAAAGAAAAAATAAATTACAAGTTAAGGGACTGGGTATTCTCAAGACAGCGCTACTGGGGAGAACCCATACCCATTATACACTGTGAGAAATGCGGTTATGTGCCCGTTCCATATGATCAGCTGCCAGTAACACTTCCTGATATTGAAAACTATCAGCAGAGTGACAGCGGAGAGTCGCCTCTTGTCAATATACCTGAGTGGGTTAACACAACTTGTCCAAAATGCAATGGACCGGCCAAAAGGGAAACCGATACAATGCCTCAGTGGGCAGGTTCTTCCTGGTACTTCATCAGATACGCCGACCCACACAATGACGATGCGATGATTGACAAGAAGAAGGCTGCATACTGGCTGCCAGTTGACTGGTACAATGGTGGTATGGAGCATACTACACTGCACCTTCTGTATTCAAGATTCTGGCACAGATTCCTCTATGATATTGGAGAGATTCCATGCAAGGAGCCGTACAAGAAGAGGACTTCCCATGGAATGATTCTTGGTACCGATGGCCAAAAGATGTCCAAATCAAGAGGTAATGTCATAAATCCGGATGATGTTGTTGATGAGTTTGGTGCGGATACTTTCAGATTGTACGAAATGTTCATGGGCGCTTTTGACCAGACCACTCCCTGGTCAGAACAGGGTGTTAGGGGCTGTTACAGATTCATTGACAGGGTATGGAAGCTTCAGGAACTGGTCACTGATGAAGAAGAAGTGTCAGAAGACCATAGATATTTGGTACACACAACCATAAAGAAGGTTTCCGAAGACTATGAGAGCATGAAGTATAATACGGCAATTGCTCAAATGATGACTTTTGTGAATGAAGTTAATGAGAAGGGCAAACTCTCAAGAGGAGATCTCAGGGTATTTGTAAAGCTTCTGAATCCCGTTGCCCCCCATATTGCAGAAGAGATTTGGGAGAAAATGAACTTGGGCGAAGGTTATCTATACGAGCAAAGTTGGCCTGAGTATGATGCAAAATATACGGTCAAGGATGAGATAGAGATTGCTGTTCAGATAAACGGCAAGGTAAGGGAAAGATTGGATGTGCCTTCAAAATATGACAAGAAACAAATTGAAGAGTTTGTTTTGGCAAATGAGAAGGTACAAGACCTCATAGGGGACAAACAGATTAGGAAAATTATCGTTGTTCCTGGAAGACTTGTAAACATAGTTGTTGGTTGATTTGAGGAGGTAAAAAATGGGTAAAATGACCGAGTTTATTGTTACAAGGGGAGACATGCAAACAGTTCTGTGGCTTATGATAGGGATTATACTGTCAATTATCTATGCCTTGGCAAGAGACAGGGCAGTGTTCTTTTTGATGGTGAGCTCGTATATTACCTGTATTGCGTCTTTTTCGAAAATGACATTGACATCACAGGTGATTACGTTTATTGTACTGTACCTTTGTACGTATCTCGGTTTGAAATACTTTAAACCAAACAGCAAAAAGGAGTAAATAGTCTTATGGATTACAAAGGATATATAGCAGAATGTATTAGCAAGGCATTGAATGATGATCTTGACAAGGTGCTTGGACTTTTGTCGGTACCGCCTAATGAAAACATGGGGGATGTTGCATTCCCTTGTTTTTCATATGCAAAGCAATTCAGAAAGGCTCCTGCCATGATTGCACAGGAAGTACTGGAGAGAATAAAGTCTGACAGTGATTTTGATGAAAAGATTATTGCAAAGATGGAAGTTGCAGGAGGATACTTGAATTTCTTTCTGAACAGGAATGAATTCATCTCTTCGGTAGTAAGTGATGTTGTTGAAAAAGGCGTTGATTTTGCACGCAGCGACGAGGGAAACAATAAAAAAGTCATTGTTGAGTTTTCGTCTCCGAACATTGCAAAGCCGTTTCATATAGGACACCTGTTCAGCACATCCTTGGGCAACTCTATTGAGAAAATATATTCCTACCTGGGATACGACACAGTCAAGATAAATCACTTGGGTGACTGGGGTACCCAATTTGGAAAACTTATCTCTGCCTACAAAAGATGGGGTGTTGATGAGGATATATTAAAAGACCCTATTAATGAGCTTTTGAAAATATATGTTAAGTTCCACCAGAAAGCGGAGGAAAATCCTTCCCTTGAGGATGAGGCTAGAATGTACTTTAAGAAGCTTGAAGATGGGGATGAGGAGATAGTTAGGCTCTGGAAGTTCTTTGTGGAAGTTTCCATGAAGGAATTCTCCAGAGTATACAACATGCTCAACATTTCCTTTGACTCCTATGCAGGAGAAAGCTTCTACCAGGATAAAATGCCAGAGGTTATTGAGATGCTGGAAGAGAAGGGACTCCTCGAAGACAGCGAAGGTGCAAGAGTTGTAACCTTTGGCGACATGCCCCCTTGTATAATCATCAAGAAGGATGGAACCACCATTTATGCAACCAGGGATATTGCAGCTGCAATTTACAGGAAGAGACATTATGATTTTCATAAGAATATTTATGTGGTAGGACTGCCTCAGACTCTACACTTCAAGCAGGTTTTCGGTGTAGTTGACAAAATGGGATTTGGCTGGGCTGATGACTGCGTCCACGTTGGATTTGGTACTGTAAGATTCCCTGACAAGAAACTTTCCACAAGGCATGGAGATGTGGTGTTCCTTGAAGATGTTTTAAATGAATCCATTGCAAAAACAAGGGAAATCATTGAAAACAGTTCGACTACCAAGGAAATAGAAAATGTTGACGAAGTTGCAACCAAGGTTGGTATTGGTGCAATTCTCTTTACCTTCCTAAGAAATGCAAGGGAAAGGGATATTGTGTTCACCTGGGAGGATATTCTTGATTTTGAGGGTGAATCCGGTCCCTATGTGCAGTACAGCTATGCTCGTGGAAAGAGCATCTTGAGAAAGGCAGAAGAACAGAATATTGAGTACAGGGGTGCAAAACTTGATGTTCTCGACAGTCAGGAGGAGTTTGCCCTTGTAAAACTTATCAAAGATTTTCCAGAAGCGATTAGGAATGCCGCAAACAAATATGAGCCTTCTATCGTAACAAGGCATATTGTTGACGTTGCTCAGGCCTTCAACAAGTTTTACAACAGCTGCAGTATATTGAAGGCTGAAGAGGATGTCATGAAGGCAAGATTAAACATTGTAGAGGCTTCCTGCATATGCATTAAAACCGGACTCAATTTATTAGGAATAGAAGAGGTCGAAAAAATGTAACTGGGGAGGTGTCCCGTGAAAAAGGTACTGATTTCCCTGATTATGGTTACCTTGGTTTTTTCCATGATATCCTGTTCAGACACGGGTAATGGCGAGAATAAGGAACCAGAAAACAAATGGGAGGGAGACAACATGGAAGATTTTATTGCAGAAGGTCTTGAGGTATCGGACAAGGGAGCAGGCATTTATCCAAGAGTGCCTTATGAAGAAAGATTTGTGGGTCTTGCCTACACCACATGGTTTAGACCACAAATATGGAGTTCAAGTGTTTGGGCATATCCGACTCTTGGGAAATACAACTCCGATGACAAGGAAATCATAAGGCAGCACGCAGAGTTGATTTATGATGCGGGCGTGGATTTTGTCTGGGTTGACTGGTCCAATAATCTGGATTTCGACATGCCCATGGACAGGGTATTGAAAGACAGAACATCCAGGGCGGATTTTGCCATGATTGAAAGGTCTACCGTCTATATGTTTGATGTCTACAGTCAAATGGAGAAAGCACCTAAAATAAGTATCTTTATTGGCTGTCCGGCACCGGGTCAAAAAGAAGGAGTCACTGACGGAAGACTTACAAGAAAGGCGGACCAGATATACGACTGGTTTGTAAACAACCCGGAGCATCCAGAATACAAGGACCAGCTCTTCTACTATAACGGAAAGCCGCTGCTCGTTGTATATGTAGGAACTCCATCACCATGGCAGAGTGGTGTTCCGGAGTGGGATGATGACAGGTTTACGGTAAGATACATGACAGGCTATGTAACAGAGCAGAAGGGGTTGAGGGATCCTGACACTCTGGAAAGCAAGTATGGTTACTGGAGCTGGGAAGACAGAGTAGCTCAAACCTTTACAGTGTCCGATGGTTATCCTGAAGCCATGATAGTTTGTGCCAGCACAAGACCGCAGGCAGAGGAAGGAGATCCGAATTACATTCCTGCTGTGGAAAGACGTAACGGACAAACCTTCAAGGAGCAGTGGGCAAGAGCCAGACTGATTGGTGTCAGGTTTGCCATGGTGGGTACATGGAATGAGTACGTTACCGGAGAACAGTATTCGGATGAAGTCAGCAAGGATATTGAGCCCAATACTGTCTGGGGTGACATGTATTTAAAACTTCTAAAAGAAGAAATTGCAAAGTTCAAAGGGAAAAACAAATAGAAAATATTTCAGGAGCAGTACCAGGACAGGTATTGCTCCTTGTTTTATTGACAAATGCCATGTGTTGATGTAATATATTATTGTCCGCTGGGGGAGCCCAAGAATGGCTGAGATTAAGGTCCGGACCTTTAAACCCCACGAACCTGTGTAGGTAATCCTACCGTAGGGAAGCGGTTTCACATGAACAATATATGTGTAACTAAGCTTCCTTCAAGAATAATTACTTGGAGGTTTTTTTATGAACAAAAACTTGTTTGAGTTTCTCACGGATGGCACCGAGATTCTAAAATTTGACAAGATATTTGAGAATCCGGTAGTCTTTGGTATTGTGGTGCTAGTAGCCATCGCTCTTGTCGTTTTTCTTGTTCTCCAATACAGGAAAGAAAAAGATGCGCCAAAGCCCAAACGTAAAACGGATGTAAAAGTGCTTGTAACAGGAGCTTTGTGCATATCAATTGCGTTTGTATTGTCCTTTATCAAGCTTCTGGACCTGCCTCAAGGCGGAGCTCTTACTCTTGCATCAGGTCTGCCTATTATCCTGTTTGCATATCTGTATGGTCCAAAGCATGGGCTTGCTGCTGCTTTTGCATATTCCCTTTTACAGCTTCTGCAAGGTGCATATACAGTAGGAATCATCCAGTTTTTACTTGATTATCCGCTTGCATTTACAGCCTTCGGTCTTGCTGGCTTCTACAGAAAGAATATAATTCCTGGTATAATTGCCGGGTATATGGTAAGACTTATGTGCCACTTTGTCTCTGGAGTTGTTTTCTTTGGAGAATATGCAAAGGAACTGGGATATGCAGTGGTTCCTTATTCGTTTATGTATAATGCGGTTTTCTTGATTCCTGAAATGATTCTGTGTATAATTATCGTATTAATACCTCAGGTAAAGAGAATGATTGGGAATATAAGGAAAGAACTGGCTGTATAGAGGTATTGAAATACAGTATAAAGGAAGAAGCGCTTGAAACGGAAAAAAGTGATTATAGCGTTGCTGATTGCAGTTTGTCTGCTTGGTTTGCTGGCATTGATAGCAATAAATCTGTATATGGTGAACTACTCAAGGCAATATATCCTGGATGATGATAGTGTCAAGGACCTAGAGGCCGAATACATAGTTGTTTTGGGCGCGAAGGTGTACAAAGACGGAAGACTGAGCTTGATCCTGGATGATAGGGTGAAGGCATCTGTAAAGCTTTTTGAAGAAGGCAGAGTTCCAGCAATTATTATGAGCGGGGATGCACAAAGGGAAGACTACAACGAGGTTGATCCCATGAAGAAAAGAGCCATAGAGCTGGGCGTTCCCGAGGAATGTATTATAACGGATACGATGGGGCTTTCCACCTTTGAGTCCATGAAAAGGCTTAAAGATGAGTTTGGTGTTGACAAGGTGATAATTTGCACCCAGGAGTACCACATGTACAGAGCAATATACAATGCAAGGAAAATGGGTATTGAGGCTTACGGGTATCCGGCAGAAAAAATAGATTATGCAAACCAGCTGCAGAGAGATATCCGGGAAGCGATTGCACGGGTTAAAGACTTTATACTGGTATTGTTTACAACTTAATTGTTTTGTTTGAAAGGGGTTGGATTTCCAATCCCTTTTTACATATTTCTGCAACAGTTATATAGGTTTTGCTTGAAACCTTTTTCTTTACAGTTAGAGAGATGTAAACAGGTATATAATTAGCATGTGTAATGGGTAGTAGGCGTAGAATGCATATTGTATAATCTTGTTCATTGTCCGGTTGGTTGGATTATGACCTTTTTTTCCGTTGTACAGGAGAATTGGAACAAGTGCAAAAAGAGCATACAGTTGCACAAAAGCCCAGGAATTGTTCTGGCTTAACAGAATGTAAGAAAATATTACAACTGTATGGCCGGTTATGGTGGCGAGGTTTTTTCTTCTACAATGCTTCATGTACCTGAAACAAAGAACTGTCAGTATGCCGTAGAATCCGTAATCAACATTGATAAGTTCTGCGGTGAGGCAGAATAATGAAACCAGTATTGTGGATAATAGTATCAGTCTAGGTTTGTCTTCGTATATTTTCTTGGACTCGTCAAGCCAGTAAAGAAGAAGCAGGGATAGTGACAGGGTAAAGAAGATGTTTTTTGACGAACTTATGTCAATCAGTTTGCCTTTTGAAAACAGGTTGAAGGGTATTTCTGATACAAGAGCAAACAGAAAAAGCCTCTTTAGATATCTTTTGAAGTCTTTAGTGTGGTGATATCCTTCGGTTAGCAGAAATGCGTATATGGGAAAAGCAATCCTGCCAATTATTCTGTATGGGTATGTTATTTTCAATGTGTATCCTATATGATCTAAAAGCATCGCAATGCATGCAATTATTTTTAAAGTAAGTGCCGACATGTAAACCTCTTGTGTGTAAATTATATTTATAATTATATTATCACAATATTTGACATTATTCTATTGACAATCCTTAAGCCTTCTGATATTCTTTCTGCGCATGTATAATATAAAGGAGGGGTATGAATGTACGAGTGTCTCTGTGGTTATGTTTACGACCCAGCTGAGGGAGATCCAGAAAACGATATTCCAGCTGGTACAGCTTTTGAAGATTTGCCAGATGACTGGGTTTGTCCAATTTGTGGTCTTGATAAAAGTGCTTTCAGCGAAGTATGATAATGAAAGACTAAAAATGCCGGATGTGTGTTTTTTGACATATCCGGATTTCAATATTTTGGGAGGTATTTTATGAACATTTGTGTAAGTTCCTACAGTTTTTCCAGACTGGTAAGGGAAGGATCCTTAAAGCCGGAGAATGTTATTTACAAGGCGAAGGAAATGGGCTTTTACGGTATTGAATTTGCAGGTCTTTGGGTTCCGGAAGGAATGACTGCTCTTGACTATGCCAAGCATGTTAAAGACCTTGCAGAGGATGCTGGTATCAAGATAACAGGATACAGTGTTGGTGGAAATCTGCTTTGCAACAACCAGGAAGAGGAAATTGAGAGACTGAAGGGCGAAGTGGATGTTGCTCATGCTCTTGGTGTAAACATAATGAGGCATGATGTGGCATATGAGCCCATGCCTGGAGGTTACAAAAGCTTTGAGAACAATCTGCCCCTTTTGATAAAAGGTGTAAGAGCAGTAACCGAGTATGCAGAAAGCCTTGGGGTAAGGACATCTATTGAGAATCACGGTTTTTACACTCAGGACAGCCACAGGGTGGAAATGCTCATTGATGGTGTGAATTCCGACAACTATGGAGCTTTATTGGACCTGGGCAACTTTCTCTGTGTTGATGAGGATCCTGCAAAAGCTACCGGTGTTCTCAAAAACTATGTATTCAGTGTTCATGCAAAAGATTTCTATTTCCATGATGGCGATGAGACTCCCAGCTCACCGGGTTGGTTTATGACAAGAGGAGGAAACTTCCTGAAAGGCTGTGCAATTGGTGATGGAGTGGTGCCAGTGAAGAAGTGTCTGAGAATTCTTAAGAACAATGGATACAATGGCAATGTTACAATTGAATATGAAGGAACCGAAGACGTTCTTGCATGCATAAGTGCAGGCAAAAACAAGCTTGAAGATATTATTAAGGAAATCTAAGACCTTAACCTTTTGTTTGCTCGTATCATATTATATTGTATGAATAAGGAGCAAATAAGAGGTGGTAGATTGATATATTTTGACAATGCGGCTACATCTTGGCCAAAACCACCTGAAGTCTCAAAGAGTGTTTTGGAAGCTATTGAGAAGGCAGGGAACCCAGGCAGGGGCG
>DUPL01000119.1 GCA_012838385.1 Clostridiaceae bacterium | reverse complement strand
CTGGCATTTATCTCTCCAAGTTTTATATCATACGAAGAAAGAATGCTGGCTTGTTTTTTCAGTTCATGCTGTATGTTGCTGTTTATGGAACTGATTTCACTTTGCAGTGAGTTTACCTTGTTATTTAGCTGCATTATTCTGTTTTCAAGATTCATAATTGTGTTTCTTACCCTGCGCAATCCAACCAAACTAAAGATTAGTAAGAGGATTAGAAAAAACAGGGTAAAGGACATAAGTAATGTATTTATCTTTTGGTTCATTTAAATTCCCTCCTTAATTCAAGTCTTGGATTGCCATCTTCTGCATCTCAAGTTTTGCACGCATCTTTTCGCGGCTGATTCCGTATATCAAAAGATATATTACAGTAGGTATGTTTGTGGTTATAAGTATTGTTATGAGTCCAATTCCGCTTATTATTACCCTTGGTCTTGAGTGCCTGTCAAAGGAAACGTGGCCGTCAACCTTTTTAAACTCCTCCTTGATGTTTCCTTCGCTGTCATATGTATAGCGAGTATCTGGAGTTTTAATATTGGGACCAAAGCGATTATTCATACTTAGAAAGTATGACACCCATATTAGCGATAAAAGTATGAATACTGCAGGCAGTATGAGTCCAGGCCACTTGCTTTTCTTTCTAGACAGGTATGCCTGTAAAAAAACACAAGCCTATTGTTATCGGAATTATGAAAAAGAATATTAACAATAACATTATTCATTACCTCTTTCCATTCTTTTTTTGTATTCGTTGATAAGTAGTTTTGCTGTCTCAAAATCAATTTTGTCGTTAACAGCAAGCCTTTTAATAAGTGAAATATAGGGGTCGTTTTCTCTTGATTCACTTATGCGTATTTTCTGTATTATCTTGTCTATCCTAAGCCGCACTGTGGGGTAGGAGACATTGTACTGGTTTGCTATCTCTTTCAAGGAGCCGGATGCCAGTATGAAGTTCCGTATGAAATTAACGTCTTCTTCTTCTAGTTCTCTCATCCACTCAGGCACTATGTCTATTGCCATATTAAACCTCCTATTTAATTTTATGTTTAACAATATTAAATATACACTTTAATTTTATTAAAGTCAATACTTATTTTTTATTTACTTTGATTAAATTTTTGTTTGTTTGGATATAATAGTAATACGTTCAGTCCCCTGCCAAACATGAAACAAAATCTCACAGCTTGTGTGAGGTTTTGTTTTTTTGTATATTTCAAAAAATGTATTGTGGTATAATATATGTGTATTTGTAATTAGGAGGATGTACACTTGATCTTTATTGCCGGTATTAACGATGGAGAAAAGAAACTTAACTATAGACAGGAAATATTGTGCAAGGAATGCAACAGACAGGGTTTTCTAGAAATCATTATGTATTCCAGATACTTGTCTCTGTTCTTTATACCTGTATTCAGATGGAAAAAGGAATATTACGCCACCACCACTTGCTGCAATACAATGTATAAAATTGATGATGAAATCATTAAAAGGCTGAAAAGAAGGGAAATAAGCCACATACCTGACGAGGAGCTTAAGAGGAATTATTTCTACGAAAAAACTTGTGCAAATTGCAGGTATGTATCTCCTCCTGACTTTGCATATTGTCCTAAGTGCGGAAGCAGGTTGTAAGGTATGGAGTATTTCGAATATGGTAAAGATGAAGTTGAATACTTGAAGAGCAGGGATAAGGTTTTAGGCAAAGCTATGGATTCCGTGGGACATATTGACAGGGAAATCATACCCGACTTGTTTGAAGGTATTGTTTACAATATTGTAGGGCAGCAGATTTCCATGAAGGCTGCAAGGACTGTCTGGGGAAGGTTTACAAATAAGTTTGGCAAAGTAACCCCTGAGACTTTGTACAACCAGGACGTTGAAGATATTCAAAAGCTTGGAGTGTCTTTTAGAAAGGCCGGATACATAAAGGAAGTATCACGGCAGGTCTGTGAGAAGGAGTTGGTGATAGACGAGTTGTATAAGCTTCCTGATGATGAGGTTGTAAAAAGACTAGTAAAACTGCCTGGTATTGGTGTATGGACCTGTGAGATGCTTCTTATCTTTTCATTAAACAGGATGAATGTACTTAGCTGGCAGGACCTTGCCATAAAGAGGGGGATTATCAATCTTTATGGGCTTGATAGCCTTGATAAGGAAACTTTCAATGAGCTTAAGGAAAGGTACTCACCATATGCATCCGTTGCATCTTTGTATTTATGGGAAGTTGCCAAAAATAATGGATAAATCTTGTAATGATTCGTTTAATGGTATATAATTTGATTAATACAATTTAGGAGGGCGGTTATGGAAAAAGACAGGCGGTTTGCCGTTCTTATTGACG
>DUPL01000118.1 GCA_012838385.1 Clostridiaceae bacterium | reverse complement strand
CAATGGAGTATGAGTTGCCAACTGATGAGAAAATGCCTTTGCCTGAAAGGTATGCTGAGTATCAGGGTTCACAGATTAGGACAGTTTTGGTTCCGTATTACAAAAATGGACAGATTGATGAGAGTGAAACAAGACAGGGATTAAGGTTTGTATTTGATGATGTGCCTGAAGTAGATTCAGTAATGACATTCAATGGCAAGGAGTATACTGTCGTAAAACATTCCGCATTGGTAATGCTCAAAAGCAAATTAACTGGTGAACTTACTTTAAGCAACAGTTCAATTGCACCTGCCATACTTGAAGAACTTCTTGAATATGGCGATAACTCCAAAGCGGTATATATTTACAATATTCCAAGGGAACATGTTGACACTGTCATTGTAGCAAGAGTTTATCTTGAGTGTGTTGATGAGGATGGCAATACATACTATTTCTATGGTGAAACCAAAGAAGATTCACTTCGCAGTGTTTACAATAGGATGGATGACAATGCAAAGAGCCAGTTGGGTGGCGAAGTAGCTGAATGGTTCATCAATGATTGAGGAGGTTTATACAATGAAGATGTATTATGAAGAGCCTGATTTTGATATAATTCAGTTTGAAGTTGAGGATATGATTACTTTAAGTGGTACTGATTTCATGGGTATTGATTTTGAGGATTTGATTTAAGGGGTGAAAATATGAGAAAGAAGATAAATTTATTGCTAATAATATTGATAGTTGTTCTTTCTGTTTGCCAGCTTGGTGTTTTTGGTCAGACAGGAAATGCTGAAAACGAACCTCTCGAATATTTTGATTTTTCAATAGATGGAGCGATTTCAGGGCCAACTGCAACAAACAAGTATTATAGCTGGCAGGGCGAAAACGGAATGCTCAGGCCAACTGGAACAAACGAAGACAAGATAGAGTTTGTATTCAACGAAGAGTACGAGGCTTTGCAGATAAACTTTAATGGCGACATGGTTACTAACGGTTCTTGTCTGTGGTTAAGTCTCAGAGAAGCTTTTGAGGTAAGTGAAGGCAAGTCATACTATATTGTATTCAGGTACAAGTATCTGGGCGATACTGAAGGTGGATTCTTGTCACCCACACAGCTGCTAACGGGATATTCTTCTGTTAACAACTGGTCTCCGGCAAACTCAGGTGGAAGGGTGCTGAAGTCATTAACAGCTGCAGGAATGCCTACAATCCAGGATGGCGAATGGCTCCTTAGCTTTGCAAGGATTTCCTGGACTGATAAAATGACTTCTATAGAGTATGATGGAGAAAAGACGAATATCAAGGTTATACGTACTTCTCTTGAGGATAAAATATCGAACGGATCAGTTGTATTGAAGAGTATTGCATTGTTTGAGGACCATGCTGGACTAGGAACCATGGATAAAATAACTGAAGATGTGGTAAAAGACTTAAGAACCACTCCTCCTGTTATGTTCTCGATGAAGAAGAACTTTACATCCGGAGAGGAAGTTAAATACACTTTGGATGATGAAAATGCTGAAAGCGTAACCTTCTATGAGAATGTTGATGGTGAGTGGAAAGCCATGGAGGGTACCCCTCAGGAAGATGGAGAATACAGAATTGAAGTTAAGTTAAAGGACGGTTACTGGTTTGATAGAGCATGGCTTGGAACGTCCGAAGATGTGGCAAATGGTATTCTTGTCTATGAGTTTACAATAGGTGAAGATGTTTCTGAAACTCCAGAGCCTACTGACGAGAAACCTAAAGAAACACAAAAGCCTGACTCAACACCCAAGGATGAGGATGGCAAGGGTGGCAACACAGGTATTATTATAGGTGTTGTTATTGGTTTGGTTGTTATTGCAGCAGTCGTTGTAGTTATAATTGTACGCAAGAAAAAATAGAAAGGTAGAAAAGATGACAATTAGAAAAAAGGTTTTGAGACTATTATTCATGCTTGTGTGTCTTCCTGTATTTGTTTTTCTTGTTTCCTGTGAGGGTGGAAGAATAGCAAAACCCAAGGACGAAGACCAGAGGATAAACAAGGGTAGCAGAACCCTCACAGGAACGTCTGATACAGGAGTTAAGGTTTCCATGTATGGAGAACTGGAAACCGACAAACAAGTTGGCATGTTCTATTTCATCTGGCATGGTACAGGACTTGGTTCTTCCTACGGAACCAATTATGACAATAGTAAGATACTGAAGAATATTGATTTTTCAGGTGGACGGAAAAGTATAAACCCTGAAGAATGGCTTGAAGCAGGAGGCGGCGGACGAGGAGACTTCCATTGGTGGGGAGAGCCTTTGTTTGGCTACTACGATATTGCCGATGAGTGGGTTGTTACAAGGCATGTAAAGATGCTTACCGATGCAGGTGTGGACTTTTTGATGATCGACTTTACAAACGGTGTTTGGTCTGATTACATAGACAGACTAGAAGTACTGTTTAAGGTGCTTGACAAGTTCCACAAGCAAGGTTTTAGTGTGCCAAAGGTGGTTTGCGCCGCATACGACGATAGCCCACGAACTGTTGATGAACTGTATTCAAGGTTCTATTCAAAGAATCCACAATATGACCATTTGTTCTATCGTTGGAAAGATAGCGAAAAACCCCTAATGTTTGACAATATTGAGGGTTACAACAAAAAGGCTACAGGATTTATTGATACTGAATCAAAGCTGGCAAGCTACTCTGAAGGAGCAAGAGAGTTCTTTGATTTCAGAGATCTTGCATTCCCGCATGAAACGAAGAACAACAATGACTTTGGCAGCAGCTTCTTGTATTTGGATTTCAGGGTAAATCCCAGCAAGGTAACAGATGGAGACGGATTCTCCTTCTGCTGTGTTTCCGTCTCTGAAATATCTGTAACCAACAGGGCGTCCGCCCAGTGGTTTGAGGATAGCAGGGACAGGACCCGAAGCTTTGATGGTAAGGAGAACAGGAACTGGAAGAAGGGCGAAGAGGATGCCTATCTTTATGGCTACAACTTTAAAAGACAGTTTGAGTATGCCATTAAAGAAGATCCGGATATGATCTTTGTTACCGGATGGAATGAATGGATTGCACAACTTCAGATTCGCTCCAATGGTGAGATTAGCTTCGTGGATGCTGCAGATATAAACAACAGTAGAGACATAGAACCTATGAATGGTGGATATGGTGACAACTACTACATGCAGCTTTGCCATTATATCAGCAAGTTTAAATATGGAAATGTAAAAAATGAGCCAGCTTCATCCATAAGTATTGATGTCAAAGGTGATTTTGACCAGTGGGATAATGAAAACATCCTTACATACGTTGATTACGTTGATGATGTTTTCGATAGAAACAAAACATCAGCTCATAACTGGAGTTTGAAGTATACAAACACCACAGGTCAAAATGACATAAAGACCGTAAAAGTGACTTCGGATAAGAACAATGTGTATTTCTATGTGGATACGGTGGATCCGATTGTAAACTTTGAAGGAGAAAGAAGCATGACCTTGTTTATCAACACCGGTTCAAAGACTAACTGGTACGGGTACGACTTTGCGGTTCATAGAACCGGTGGGTCCGATATGATTATTGAGAAGTGCAAGGGCGGTTACGAATGGGAAGAGGTTGGAAAAGCGGAATACAAGCTGTCAGAGAACATGTTGATGCTTTCCATTCCTCGCAAAACTTTAGGTGTTTCCGACAAGGAGTTTTCCATCAGCTTCAAATGGGCTGACAACTTCAGTGGAGACGGTGATATTTTCACATTCTATACTGATGGCAATGCAGCACCCTATGGAAGACTTAACTACCTGTACGTTGGTGAGAAATAATTATAAAAAGTGCCTGAGGTTTAGAAACTTTAGGCACTTTCTTTTTGAATCAAATTAACACATTATTCTCCCTGTTTTACAAAAGAAATGATATAATACGACTTATGCAGCTTACATAAGTCTAATTTTTTTTGCACACAAATGCACTATAAGGAGAAGAAAAGATACGAATGAAAAGAACTGCAAACTTGACGGAAGGACATATTGCAAAAACACTTTTCAAGCTGGCACTGCCGATTATGGGGACAAGCTTTGTTCAAATGGCTTACAGCTTTATAGATATGATTTGGGTTGGCAAGATTGGTTCTGATGCGGTGGCGTCTGTTGGTACGGTAGGATTTTTCACCTGGCTTGCAAGCGCATTTGTTTTAGTTCCGAAAATAGGGGCGGAGGTAAATGTTGCCCAGGCAGTTGGTATGAAAGACCATGAAAGAGTAAAAGAGTATGTAAGGCAGAGCCTTCAGATAGGTGTTTTCCTCGCATTGTTATATGGAATGGTCATGATTGTATTCAGAAACCAGCTGATTGCTTTTTTTAATTTGGGGGACGAGAATGTTATCAAGGATGCGGTGGATTATCTAGTTATTGTATCCTTGGGTTTTGTCTGTTTCTTTATTAACCCTGTATTTACCGCAATATTTAACGGACACGGAGACAGCAGGACTCCATTCTTAATCAATTCAATAGGTCTTGTTATTAATGTTTTACTTGACCCACTTCTAATATTCGGAATTGGTCCTTTTCCAAGACTTGAAGTAAAAGGAGCTGCCATAGCTACAGTAATAGCTCAGGTAATAGCTTCGAGTATCTTCCTCTTAAAGGCGAGAAAACTGCCCGATGTCTTCTCAGATATACATTTCTTCAGAAGACCAAAGGCTGAATATGTACTCAGGATATCGAAAATTGGCATTCCTTCTGCTTTGCAGAGTGGCTTGTTTGCAATAATTGCAATGATTATAGCGCGCATAATTGCTGGCTGGGGGACAACTGCCATAGCGGTTCAAAAAGTGGGCTCCCAGATTGAGTCAATATCCTGGCTAACCGCAGGCGGATTTCAATCTGCCATGAGCGCATTTATTGGGCAGAATCTTGGCGCCAGAAAACTGGACAGGGTAAAAACAGGCTATTTTGTAGGCCTTGCGATAGTTTCTGTTATAGGGGTTTTTGCAACAGTTTTGTTGTTTTTCTTTGCAGAGCCTTTGTTTGCTGTTTTTGTTGAAGAAAGTGAAACAATTACTCTGGGTATTGACTACCTGAGAATTCTTGCTGCTTCACAGTTGTTTATGTGTATAGAGATAACAACAGCTGGAGCATTTTATGGTCTTGGAAAACCTTTTCCACCCCCAATTGTAGGAATATCTTTTAATGCTCTTAGAATTCCAATGGCAATTGGGTTGTCAGCAACAAGTCTTGGACTTAATGGAATATGGTGGGCAATAAGCATATCAAGCATATTAAAAGGTACAGTATTAACAGCCTGGTATATTATCCTGATAAGAAAAAGAGTAGACCATCTGACAGTATAAATATAAAAAAGAAAGCAGATGGTCTGCTTTCTTATGACGAAAAGTTGTCGAAGTATCCTTGAATCAATACAACCGGAGTTCCTTTGTCTCCGCTGCCGGATGTAAGGTCCGCTAAAGAACCAAGCAAGTCAGACAATTGTCTTGGAGTGGTTCCCTGGGATGCGTCTGAATCTATCGAGTCCTCTTTTTTGTTTGCAATATATTCTCTAATGGCTTTTTCCAAAGCTTCGCCTTTCAAATTGGCAAAATCGTTGTCTGCAAGGAACTTCAGCTTGAACTCGTTTGGAGTACCCTCAAGACCTGGAGTGTATGCAGGGGATACAACAGGATCCGCAAGCTCCCAAATCTTTCCTACAGGATCTTTAAAGGCTCCGTCGCCATATACCAATACCTCTATATGTTTATTGGTCTTTTCAAGCAGGCGTTTTTGCAGTTCAAATACAAAGTTGTGGCAGTCTCTCGGGAAGAGCTTTACCTTTTCTTCTGTGGCTTTGTTGGAACCTAACAAACCGTACTGCTCATTATAGCCACTACCATCTATGGATGAAGTAAGGATCTCGCTAAGGTTATATATCTTTTCAACACCATTTTTCTGCAGCATCTTTTTGGTCATGTGTCTTGAATGTATGTCGCAGGTGAGAACATTTTTTGTGTAATCAAGTATTGATATTGGGTTGTTTGAGAATATTATTTCAATTTCGCAACCTTGTTCCTTGACTATTTGAGTGTAGTATTCGATATAATCGATACCTGTAAATGGATGCAATTCATATCCGAATAGTTCTCTGTACCTGGTGATGTCTAGTACATCTGCATATGGATTAAGTCCGGTTTCAAAGAGCTTTTCTGCACAGAAAAGGTGGTTACCCACTTCATCTGCAGGATAGCTTAATTGCAAGTAAATCTTCTTTACTGCTTTTGCAATGCCTTTAAGACATACTGCGAATCTGTTCCTGCTTAAAATAGGGAAAACAAGACCAAGTTCATCAGTGCCAAATTTGGCTCTTACGTCCTTTGCTATATTATCAATTGTTGCATAGTTTCCTTGTGCTCTTGCAACGACTGCTTCTGTTACGGCTACTACGTCCCTGTCATGGAAATCGAACTTTTGCTCATTGCTGCATTCAAGCAAACTGTTTACAACGATTTCAACAAGGTTATCGCCTTCACTAATTACCGGTGTTCTCACACCTCTTACTACTGTACCTACTGTTCGTTTCATTGTAGCCTCCATGAAAAAAATATGTGGTGTTTGCACTTTGGCACACCATAGTTATTATATGTGTTTTTGACTTATAAGTAAAGTTAATAATTTTTATATATGGCATAGACACAGCTTATGGCTAATAACTGCATTAACTACTTCTGTTATTGCTTGGTAAAGCAGAGTCAATACATGCAAAAGTTGACATAAATGTAAGTTGAATGTAATATATAGGGAATAGTAACATAACGTGAAATTGAATAGGATGATTGGCGTGAAGGGACAAAAAGGGAACAGATTAGTATGCCCGCAAAATGATTACGTTGTCATAGACACAGAAACAACAGGTGTTAATATTTATACATCAGAAATAATTGAACTTGCGGCTTTAAAAGTTGTTAATGGGGAAGTTGTTGATACTTTTCAATCACTTGTTAAGCCAGACAACCCAATACCGTTGGAGGTTACATATATCAACGACATAACTAATGAAATGGTTAAAGACGCTCCCAAGCTTGATTCTGTATTGTGTGATTATCTTGATTTTCTTGGAGATTCAGTTCTTGTTGGGCACAATATAAATATCTTTGATCTGAATATTCTTAATAACGCTTCGTTAAATCTATATGGACATGTTTTATCCAACGATTTTGTAGACACAATGTATCTGGCAAGATGTTGCATCCATGGACAGGAAAGTTATACATTGTCTTCCATTGCAGATTACCTGCGAGTACAAGTCAAGTTCAAACATCGCGCATTGGATGATTGCATAACGACATATAAATGTTATGAATGTTATGAAAAAATGAAACATATGGAACTCAAGAATTATTTTACTGATAGCAACTCTAAAAAAGGACCAAGATGGCGAAATAAATTTGAGCGTTGAAACCCTTGGACTTCGAAAGCTTCAAGAGATTATCTGCTCAATAGTAAACTTGCAGGCAATTATTTGTATGACAAAATATGTGGACTGCTTAATTATATGGTAAATGATGATGAAATGTTATACGAGTTGAAAAGATTTGTGTGTCCTGTTCATAATTCTGGAATTTCTGGAGATATAGATTTAGAGAATAAAACTGTGTGTCTGACTGGAAACTTTGAATTGGGCTCGAAAGAACAAGTTGAGGAGTTACTTACAAGTATGGGTGCTACATGTAAGAACAGTGTTAATAAAAAGTACTGATATCGTGATCGTAGGTGGACTTGGCAGTAAAGCCTGGAGCTATGGTACGTATTTCTCAAAAGTAATGAAAGCAATGGAGTTGAATGAAAAGGGGTGCAATATAATAATTGTTCATGAAAATGGGATTTTCAAATAGGGTTTAGAGATGTTTTAAATTTAAATTACAAAATGGCGTTGATAAGGAGAAGTAGATACTGTCTTGAAGCGTAGAGAGAAGATGGGTGGTGCAAATCTTCGAGAGGGAAGTGTTGAAATAGCCTTTGAGCTGTGGACTGAACGGACTTTGGTCTTAGTAGGCTCCAACGGAAATTCCCACCGTTAAAAGGGAAGCAATATCGGATGACTTTAGTTATCCCGTATTGGCAGAGTGCAGATGTGTTTATACTTGAATTTAGGTGGTACCGCAGATTATTGGTTCGCCCTAAGCATAATGCATAAGGCGGACTTTTTTTATATATTATTCTGGAGGTGTTGAAATGGACAAATATGATTTTGAAAAGGCTGAAAAGGAAATGCAGGAGTTATGGGATGAATATGACGTGTATCACTTTGAAATTGACAATCCGGGTATAAATGAAAGGGCAAAGAGAATATATCAAAAATCATTTGTAAGGCTTAAAGGCAAGAGAAGAAATGTAATGCTGTTTTCAGAAAAAGGAATGCTTCTTAAATTCGAACCCAGAAGATTTTTAATCATGCATTTGATGGATTTTGAGCATGATGAGGAAGTTGGGCTGATGCCGGTTAACAAATGGATTGTTGTTAGTTGTTGAAAAGGCATAAGCTTTATGCACTTATGCCTTTTTCACTGCAACCCAAATCTCGCTATATGCCTGTTCATTGTCCATTTTGGAAAAAGAGAACATAGGCGCCTTTTCCAGTTCATAACCTGATACAGGCAGCCATTCCGAGTAGATTCTTGCATATGTGTTCTGCAAGGTTTCCGGGAAAGGTCCCTTGTTGGGAAAGACAGCCCAGGTGCAGGCAGGGATTCTGATTTTGTCAAGGTTGCTGCTTATGTTTTCCTTTGTTGTCAAAACTCCAATCATGTGGGTGAGTTCGCCTGCATCCTTTTGGAAGTCGTAATCATGCTCATATGATGCGTTTACAACTTCAAAAGGCTCAATATTCTTAAGGGTATGCATTTCCTCTCTTTGTTCCTGGGTTATGCTTTGTGCAAGTTCCATTATTGCGTTGTTCACACCCTCAAATTTCATGGGAACTCTTTTGCTAACGCCGGCTATGAAAAATCCGGGCATTTCAACTATTCGATAATCCATACTATTTCCTCCTTTTACATCTATATTAAAAGTCAGTTTTGGCAAGGTTTTGCATATGTTTAGTTTTGCAGCTTCTGATGGAAGCAATCCACTCCAGGCTTTGAAAGCCCGGCTAAACCCATCCACTGACTCATAACCGTATTTATATGCCACATCTGTAACTTTTTCGTTGTTTAACAGATCCTTGTTTGCTTCTGAGAGTTTTCTGTATTTTATATACTCACTCAGAGTCAAACCGGTAAGGTAATAAAAGACATTGCGCAAAGCATAGTCTGAGCAGCTTGCAACTTTGCATATATCGGCTAATGTTATGTCGTTTGTAAGGTTTTTTTCAATATAATCAATAACTTTGTTGAGGTCCATTAATTTTCACTCCTCTCATTAGTGATTATACCAGAGTGCAGGGTGTAATACTCGACATTTTAAAACAAGTTTTGTCGTATTAGATTTGACTTTTGGTTTTGTGTCATGATATAGTTTTTTCTAAAAAAAACAAAGGTGATGGCAGAATTGAAGGTAAATCTATGCATGCCGGGCAGAATGGATTATGAAAAGGCTTTGGAGCTGCAGTATACGCTGCAGGAAAGGAGAATGAACAATGAGATGGATGATACTTTATTGCTTCTTGAACATCCCCCGGTTATAACCTTAGGGACAAGGGGCAAATCCGACAATATATATCTTTCAGAAGAAGAGCTGAAGCTTCTAGGTATAAAGGTGGTCAAGGTTAACAGGGGAGGGGATGTTACATATCACGGTCCTGGACAGATTGTAGGGTATCCTATTTTTGGTTTGAATGGTTTTGGCAAGGACATAAGATGGTTTGTATACAGGCTTGAAAAGTTCATTATTGAGCTGCTAAAAGAAGAGTTTGAAATAGATGCGTATAGGGATGAGGGCAGGTTTACTGGAGTGTGGGTAGGAGACAAAAAAATCATGGCAGTTGGCATAGCTGTCAAGAGATGGGTAACAATGCATGGATTTGCTTTTAATGTGAATACGGATTTGTCTCATTTTGCATGGATAAACCCTTGCGGGCTAAACAAAGGTGTTGTTTCACTAAAATGTCTTACAGGTGTCAGTCAGGATATGAATAGAATGTTTGAATACGTAAGGGATTATTTTTCAAAAGAGTTTGATTGTGATTTTGTTGAGAAGAAAGTTGAGGAGCTAATATGAAAGAGTTTGTAAGAAAGCCGTCATGGCTGAAAGTAAAGTCTAATACGGGAGAGGAAAACCAAAGAGTCATGAACATGCTGCGGGATCTTAATCTTCATACCGTATGTGAAGAAGCAGGCTGTCCCAATTGTGGTGAGTGTTTTGGGAGGAAAACAGCCACATTCATGATTCTTGGAAACAAGTGTACAAGAAACTGCAGGTTTTGCAATGTTACAAAGGCATTACCTTGCGAGGTTGATGAGAATGAGCCTGTTAACATAGCAATGGCTGTGAAAAATCTGGGTCTTAAACATGTGGTTGTTACTTCGGTTTCAAGGGATGACCTTGTGGATGGCGGCAGCGGTCATTTTGCCAAAGTCATTCATGCCATAAGGGAAAAGGTGGGTGATAGCGTAATTGTTGAAGTGCTGATTCCGGATTTTGGCGGCCAACTGGAGTCATTAAAGACTGTAATTGATGCCCGCCCCGATATTATAAATCACAATGTGGAGACGGTACCCAGGCTGTATCCCATGGTAAGACCCATGGCTGATTACCAGCGTTCGTTGGAGCTTGTTGGAAGAGTAAAAGAGCATTCCGAGGGTATTGTGACCAAGTCAGGTATCATGGTGGGCCTTGGGGAGACTTTTGAAGAAGTTGTAGATGTTTTTAAGAATTTGAGAGAGGTTGACTGTGACATTTTAACCATAGGTCAGTATCTGTCGCCGTCAAAGGAGCATCTTCCGGTTTATGAGTATGTTCATCCTGATTTGTTTGAGGAGTATAAAAAAAGAGCCCTGGAGCTTGGGTTTAGGTATGTAGCCTCAGGACCCTTGGTACGAAGTTCATACATGGCGGAGGAAGCGTACAAGGAAATAAAGGATAGCTGATTTATTTCCTGTCTTCCTTTCTTACAAAAACCAGTATCAATGCAATTATGAAGCCTGCAACAGGTATCAACGCATTGATTATGAGTATCATTACCTTGTCAGGATGGTTTTTCTTAAAGGCAATGATGCTGGGTATGAAATTTATAACTGCAGTCAATATGACAACTAATGTGCCAAGCAAACTGAACAGTACTTGATCAATGTTGGTAAGTATCAAATCATCATCTCCTTAATTATTATTCCGTTTGTACATCAGCAAACGTCCATAAAAATGCAATCAAAAAACCAAGTATTGGAATCAGTGCGTTTACTACAAGTATTGGGATTCGGTTAGGGTGTTTTCTTATGAAAGCTATAAATGATGGAAGAAAATTTATAGCCAGCACCATAATCGAAATCACCAATACAAAAACAACACCTAAAAAAGACATGCTAAACAACTCCTTTGTTTAAAGTTACTTTCAGAGCAATTGTCTCGCAGGGGCTTAGGTTTACCAAAACCCTGCTGCCATCTCTTGATACTTCCTTGTCTATAGGTCTTTCCAGATTATCTACCGCCGTTACTTCAAAATCTGCATTAATCTGAATAAAAGCCATGCCGCCGTTTTTGGATATGTCGAACACTCTTACGATAAATCCATTTTCATCTTCTGACGTTTTCAGTGTAGACACTGCAATGTTCTTGCTTGTGGATATAAAGCTGTTTTTAAGAGGCAGGCTTCCTTTGTGGGAAGTGTTGGTTATGAAGTAAAGCGGGTAGTTGAATGTGTCTGAATACCTGAAGTATTCGTCCTTGTCGCATATTCCAATCCCTATGTTGTATGAGTGCATTCCATATTCCGGATACATGTCGGGGGACTGGGATGCACGAAGCAGAGTAAGGCTGAAGGAGTTGTTTTCGCCCCTGTATGCATAGATGCTGTCTGTCATGAGTATAAGGCTTCTGTTTGACTCCTTGTCATGCACAGCACCAAAACCTATGGAGGGCACATCGTGATTGTGTGCACTTCTTTTAACTGTACCAAAAGCTATCTCATACTCATACTCATCCACCTCAAAACCAAAAGGCAGGAGGAATTTAAGAGCGGGGATTCCTTCCTCATTGGTGAAGATTTCATGCCAGTCTGCATCCACCTTGTACTTGAGTACAGAGCTGGTTCTGTCCAGACTTACAGTTACGCTGATTTTGGATTTTCCAAAATCCATCTCATAGCATATATACTTTCTTATGTCATTGCCGTTGTTCATCTCCGTGACAAAAACGGGGTAATTCTCATTTATGTTTTGCTCTTTAAGTACATATCCTTCCACCCAGGCATTGCCGGTTGTCACAGTAGGCAATTTGTGGTTTTGCCAGCAAAGGCTGAAGAATCCGCTTTTTTCGTTTATCATTTCCTTGTTTGTCTTTTTGTCAACCAAGGATACAAGCTGCATGCTTCTGTCAAATCTTGCAACAATTCTATCATTCTCAAGAACGAAATCCTGATAGTATTCAACTCTCGGATTCCAGAAGTACATGATATATGGCAGATGTTTGCTTTCTCCTTCCCTTGCTATAAGTGTAATATAGCCAAAGGCTGGCACTGTTACAAAAGCAGTTATATTAACGCATGTGTGTGCCCAGAATCCGCCGCCACCTTTGCTTATGTAAAATGGAACGTCATTGCCGTCCGCATCCTTTATCTCAAGTTTCTCTAGCTTTCCTGGGTAATCCCAAATCGGGAATTCCAAGGCTTCGGACCTGTCATAGGCGGTAGTGTTGAATATGTGGAATATTCTTGTTTTTCCGCAGCCAGTGTTGACAATTTGGGTTTCAAGGCCTCTGACTAGTGCGGAGTTTTGCTGGGCAACACCCTTGAATCCCATGCCGGCACCATCTGCAAAAGATTCCTTGTCGTCCTCTGTTTTTATGGATGATGTGTCAATGCTTTCGGCAAAGGCAATCAGTGATTTTGACCTGCCTGCATAAGTGTAGCCCAATACTTCCTGCAGGTATGCCAGTGCATGCTCCCTTGTTTCCCTTATGCCAGAACCGGGCAGAATGTCATGGAAATGATTGAAGAGAGTTTTTATCCATGCTTTTGTGTAACCTTTTGTGTAGGGTTTTCCGTTGGCAAACGCATTGGCAAGTGCAGTCAAGGTTTCTGCTGTATTCAGACTGTCTTCCGCCATTCTGTTGGCCATTTTGATTCTGGATTCGGAACTGTAGCATCCTGTGAATACGAAGTTGAGTTCACCTTCCACAGTCGGGAAGTTTTCTCTTTTTGTTTCCAGATATTCAAAGAAGGTGCGGTAGGAGCCAAACTCTATTTTTGCATAGCATGGCCATGTACTCATGTCTATCAAGCGCTCTATGTCTCTTCTTGTAGGACCACCGCCATGGTCTCCAACACCGTAAACCCTTATCAATCTGTCAATGCCGTGCTTTTTGCAGAAGGAGGGCAGGTAGTCTGCATAATCATAAGTTATTATGGTGTTGTACCAGTCGGGTTCCCTGAAGACAAGCACGCTTGCGCCTGATGGACTCTTCCAGTTGTAGATGCAGTGGGATTCGCTGCCTCTGCAGTGGTAGTAGTATTTGATTCCGCCTTTTTCAAGTATTTCAGGAACCTGGGCGTTGTGTCCGAAGGTGTCGGGTTCATAATCAAGAAGAATTGAATCAAACGGAATTCCAAATTTCTCTTTGAAGTATTTCTTTGTGTAAAGGATATGTCTTGCCTGGCTTTCACCGCTGGTCATATTCTTGTCGCCTTCAACCCAGGTGGATGCGGTGACTTCCCATCTTCCCATCTTTACCATTTCCTTTATTTCCTCAAACATCTCAGGGTCATGTTTTTCCACAATCTTGTATGTGGAAGCCTGGGACTGGGAGAAAGTGAACTGGGGATATTCTCTAAGCATTTTCAGCATTGTACGGAAAGTATCCAAAGTAATGGCCACTGTCTCGTTATAGCTCCACATCCAGTTCATGTCTATGTGGGCATGGGCAATGCAAATCATTGTGTATTTTTTAGCTTCTTCTGATAAAACCGAAAGAATGTCTTCACATTCTTTTGCAGCATTTTTCGTAATTGAACCATTTATGTTTAAATCTCCCAAAAGTACGTCAGCGGCTTTTAAGACTATGTCGTTGTATTTAAAATCATTGACTTCAGAAATGCGATATGCATATCTTAGCTGAGTTGTCGCCCTGATTGCGTGATAACCATGGGATTTTTCCTGCAAATACGTAATTTTATCAAATATGTTCATGCCATCTTCCTCCTTATTCTTTGAACTAATATTATTGAATTAATAAAGAAATGTCAAAGCTTTTATTTGCTCTGTTTGTGTGATATAATTTCCAGGAATATGGATGCGAGGTTCGAATATGAATATGTCAAACATTGATGCAACAATTCAATATTACAACCAAAATGCCAAAGATTTTTATACTGATACCGTATCCGGGGATATGAGCACTCTTCTTGACAGGTTTCTTTCATACCTCGAAGAAAATGCATACATACTTGACTTTGGCTGTGGCTCGGGAAGGGATACAAAATACTTTTTGGAAAAAGGTTATTTATTGGATGCTGTTGACGGTTCGGCTGAGATGTGCAGGATTGCATCCAGATTGACCGGTATTGAGGTAAGACACATGTATTTCCATGAGCTTGAGGAAAAAGACAAGTATGATGGCATATGGGCATGTGCGTCCATACTGCATGTTCCGTATGAAAGCATGGTTGCCATATTGCAAAAGTTGTATGAAGCATTGAAAGATGACGGTGTATTGTACTTGTCCTTTAAATATGGGGATTTCGAAGGAATGCGTAATGGAAGATGGTTTACCAATATGAATGAGGATAGAATAAACAGGCTGCTTTGTGATGTCCCTTTATTTGTTGTTATGGAAATGTGGACTACCCAGGATGTACGGCCGGACAGGAAAGATGAAAAATGGCTGAATTGTATTTTGAAAAAGAGGAAGTAAAGGTTGTTACAAACACTGAAAACACCATGGAAAAGCATCTCGTAAAAAGCCTTGATTCAGCTGACAGGGTTGACATAATCGTCTCTTTTGTCATGGAATCCGGGGTCAGGCTTCTTTTGACAGATTTGAAGAGTATTGTTCAAAAAGGTGTAAAGGTACGTATTCTTACTGGAGACTACCTGGGGATTACAGAGCCTGGGGCGTTGTATTTGTTGAAGGGAGAGCTTGGGGGTAATCTTGATTTGCGGATGTACAATGACAAAAGGCGTTCATTTCATCCCAAAACATACATATTTCACAAAAGAAAAGACAGTGAGCTGTATATTGGTTCTTCCAATCTTAGTATCAGTGCATTAACCGATGGTGTAGAGTGGAATTACAGGCTTTCTGAAAGTGTGGATAAAGAGAGTTTTGACGAGTTTGTAAAGGAATTCGAAAATCTATTTTACAATCACTCAATAATTGTTGATGATGAAGTACTTAGAGAGTACTCAAGGAATTGGAAAAGGCCATTGATAATTGGGGAATTGGAAAAGAACGAAAAGAAAACCAGAGAGTATGTGCCGAGAGGAGCACAGATTGAAGCCTTGTATGCCCTAAAAGCAACAAGAGAAGAGGGGGCGGACAAGGCTTTAATTCATGCAGCTACAGGTGTTGGAAAAACATATCTTGCGGCCTTTGATTCGCTCAGCTTCAAAAGGGTGTTGTTTGTTGCCCATAGGGAAGAGATATTAAGACAGGCATATGAGAGTTTTAGGAATGTAAGGAATGAGGAGGATTTTGGCTTTTTCAACTCAAAAATCAAGGATTGCGATCGAAATGTTGTTTTTGCTTCGGTTTACAGTTTGGGAAGGAAAAATTATTTGAATGAAAAATTCTATTCACCCACCTATTTTGACTATATTATTATCGACGAGTTTCATCATGCTGTAGCAAATTTGTACATGAATATTCTTGAATACTTCAAACCTAAGTTTCTTTTGGGTTTGACAGCTACTCCTGAAAGAATGGATGGAAGAAGCATATATGCCTTGTGTGATTACAATGTGCCATATGAAATTGGTTTGAAGGATGCCATAAACAAAGGATATCTCGTGCCTTTTCGATATTATGGGATTTATGATGATACGGTTGATTATTCCACCATCAGGATTGCAAATGGCAGATACGTGGCGGAAGAACTGGAAGACAAGCTTTTGGTTGAAAGACGGTATGATTTGATATATGGGCACTACAAGAAGCATAATTCCATAAGGGCTATGGGTTTTTGCAGTACAAGAAAACATGCCGAGGAAATGGCAAAGCAATTCAACAAAAGGGGGACTGCGTCTGTTGCTGTATACAGTAATGGCAATGGTGAGTACTCTGAGGACAGGTATGCAGCAATGGAAAAGCTTGAAAAGGGTGAGATAAGCGTTGTCTTTTCCGTAGACATGTTTAATGAGGGTGTTGATATTTGCTCAATAGACATGGTCATGTTTTTGAGGCCGACGGAGTCTCCTGTCGTTTTTTTGCAGCAGCTTGGCAGGGGGCTTAGAAAGAGTGAGGGAAAAGAGTATTTAACCGTCCTTGATTTTATTGGCAATTATGCTCTTTGTGGGAAAGTGCCTTTTTTGCTGAGCGGACAGAAATATGATAAGGAAATTGCACTAACAGGCCTTGTGGAACATAAGCTTGAGTATCCGCAAGGCTGCTTTGTCAATTTTGATCTTAAAATTATTGATTTGTTTAGGGAAATGTCAAGGCGGGAAATTGGTATTGAAGACAGGATTATTCTCGAATACGAGAGAGTCAAAGGATTAACAGGTCGGGACAAGTTGTCCAGGATGGAGTTTTTCACAAACATGGATGGAGATGTATACACTCTATGTATGAATAATTCAAAAGTGAATCCGTTCAGGGACTTTCTTGCTTTTTTGGACAAAATGGGTGAGCTTGGCGAAGAGGAGAAGATGCTTGTCAGTGGTATTGGAAAGGAGTTTCTTAATACACTGGAAACAACAAGCATGACAAAGTCGTACAAGATGCCAATTCTGCTTGCCTTTTACAATGACGGGAACACTAAAATGGATTTGACTGAGGATGATGTGTACAAAAGTTACAAAAGTTTTTATGAAAAAGGCACAAGATGGGTGGATCTTGCCAGGGACAAGAGAACAAGGGATTTTACTGCTTGGAACAAGGATAGATACATAAAGGAAGCGCTTAGAAATCCAATATTTTATCTCATTAAATCCGGAAATGGATTTTTTGCAGAGAAGGAAGGGTATTTGATTTCACTAAACAGTCAATTGGAGGAACTGACAACGTTGCAAGCTTTTGCGAAACACATGAAGGATATCATTGATTACAGAACGGCTGATTATTTCAGAAAAAGGTATGATAAAAACAGTTGAATTAAAGAAATATTGAGTTTCAAAATTTTTTAGTTGCATTTTATACATAGCTTAGGTCTATAACATTCTTGCAAACAAAAAAATGCTATGCTATAATGACAGCGGATTCGGAATTATTCCGTATCCGTTATTTCATACCAAATCGGAGGATAACAAATGGCTGAACCAAAAGTGCTGGTTGTAATGGGCAGTGATTCTGATTATGAAATTATGAAAAGTTGTCTCAAAATTCTAAGAAAATTCGAAATCGGCTTTGAATGCATGGTGTGTTCAGCCCACAGAACACCTGATGAAGCTGCAAATCTCGCCAAAAACGCAATTGAAAACGGTTTTGACGCAATTATTGCCGCAGCAGGCAAGGCAGCGCATTTGCCTGGTGTGATAGCGGCGTATACAACTCTTCCTGTTATAGGTGTTCCCATCGTTAGTGGAGAATTGGATGGAATGGACGCTTTGTTGTCCATAGTTCAAATGCCGCCAGGTATTCCAGTAGCCAGTGTTGCAATAAACGGCGCATTGAATGCGGGAATTCTTGCATGTGAAATATTGTCGCTGAAATATGATAATCTTAAGAAGGTTCTTTTGGAATACAAGAATGAAATGAAAAAGAAGGTTGAAGAGAAAAACAATGCTCTACAACAAAAGATAGCTGATCTTTAAGGAGGAAACATGAGTAGTTACAGAGATGCAGGCGTTGATATTGAGGCGGGTTATGAGGCTGTTAGATTGATGAAAGATCATGTAAAGCGCACCTACAGGCCTGAGGTCATTTCCGATATAGGCGGTTTTGGTGCACTGTTTCAGCTGGATTTAAGCAAGTACGAGGAACCCGTACTGGTTTCCGGCACTGATGGCGTTGGTACCAAGCTCAGAATCGCCTTTATAATGAACAAGGTAGATACTATAGGAATCGACTGCGTTGCCATGTGCGTCAACGACATAGTGTGCAGCGGCGCAGAGCCTCTGTATTTCCTCGACTATATCGCAGTGGGCAAGAATCAGCCTGCGGTTATTGCGGATATTGTCAAAGGCGTAGCCGATGGATGTGTTCAGGCAGGTTGTGCGCTGATAGGCGGAGAAACTGCTGAAATGCCCGGATTCTACAACAACAGGGAGTTTGAAATAGCTGGTTTTGCTGTCGGAGTTGTCTCCAAGTCTAAAATCATTAATGGAAAAGATATAAAGGCGGGGGACAAACTGATAGGCTTGGCATCGTCCGGTCTTCACAGCAACGGATATTCTCTTGTAAGGAAAGTGTTTAATCCAAGCTTTGAGAGAATGAATGAGTTTGTCACAGCGTTAAACTGCACATTGGCGGAAGAACTTTTAAGACCTACCAGGATTTATGTAAAGACTGTCCTGGATATGATTGAAAAGTTCAATGTCAAAGGCATCTCCCATATTACAGGTGGAGGATTCTTTGAGAATATTCCAAGAATGAGTGCAAATGACGTGGTTTACCACATTAACAAGGGTTCATGGGACGTTCTTCCAATATTTGGAATGATTCAAAGACTTGGTCATGTAACCGAGCCTGAGATGTTTAATACCTTCAACATGGGTATTGGTCTTTGCATGGCTGTTGATGCCAAGGATGTGGATAAAGTAATGGCCTACCTTGAGGAAATCGGGGAAAGGGCTTTTGTAATAGGCGAGGTAAAAAACATGGACAAGGCAAAACTTGAAGAAGAGTATGGTCTTGATGAATCCTCAGATGAAGAAAAGATGGAATATGAAGTCCTATATAAAAATGGTGTGCTGATATGTTGAGAGTAGGTGTTTTGGTATCCGGAGGAGGTACAAATCTCCAGGCAATTTTTGATAAAATTGAATCCGGATACCTTTCCAATTGCAGAATAGTCACAGTAGTATCAAGTAACGAGAAAGCTTATGCGCTGAAACGTGCTAGAAAGCACAACATACCTGCAATTTGCATTCCAAGAAAGGATTATGATTCCGTTATAGACTATGACAAGGCATTGACAAACCACTTAAAATCATATGATGTTGACTTGGTTGTACTTGCAGGATTTATGAGCATTTTGGGAGAAGAATTTATTACGGCATTTGAGAACAAAATAATCAATATACATCCGTCCCTGATACCTTCCTTCTGCGGAAAAGGATATTACGGGTTGAAGCCCCATATAGCCGCACTGGAATACGGGGTCAAGGTAACAGGAGCAACCGTCCACTTTGTGGACAAAGGAACCGACACAGGTCCCATAATTCTACAAAAGCCGGTGTATGTTAACCAGGATGATACACCGGAAACTTTACAGAAGAGAGTAATGGAGGAGGCTGAGTGGGAGATTCTTCCCAAAGCGATAAAACTTATATCCGAGAACAGGGTTAAAATTGCAGACAGGAAAGTGTATATAGATTAAACAAAACTTTTAGTGATGTGGAAAGGGAGAGTGTGATGATACGAAGAGCATTAATCAGTGTATCAGACAAAACAGGGATTGTAGATTTTGCAAAGCAGCTGGAAGACAGAGGTGTAAGCATTATTTCTACAGGAGGTACACACAAGGTACTCGCAGAAGCTGGGATAAGTGTAATGGGCATATCGGAAGTTACAAATTTCCCCGAATGTCTGGACGGCAGGGTGAAAACACTGCACCCAAACATTCATGCGGCGTTGTTGGCGGACAGAAAGAATCCTGATCATCTCAAACAGTTGGAAGAGTTGGGAATTGAACCGATTGACTTGGTTGTCGTCAATCTTTATCCTTTCAAAGACACAATCGAGCAAAAGAATGTAACTCTGGCAGAAGCAATCGAGAATATTGATATTGGAGGGCCATCGATTCTTCGTTCAAGCGCTAAGAACTTTGAAGGAGTTGTAGTGCTTATTGACCCTAACGATTACGACAGGGTAATTGAAGAGATGGATGAACATGGTGATGTTACTTATGATACAAGGTTTGAACTTTGTACAAAGGCCTTTGAGCACACCAGCTATTATGATTCGCTGATTGCAAACTTTATGAATGTCCAGAGAAAGGACAACTCCATAAAGAGTATTTTGACCCTGCCTTATGACCTGGCGCAGGAAATGAGGTATGGTGAGAATCCTCATCAGAAAGCTGCATTCTACAGAACTCCAATTTTGCAAACTGGAACTATTGCCCATGCAAAACAACTGCACGGAATTCCTTTATCATACAACAATATTAATGACGCAAATGCTGCAATAAGCATTTTAAAGGAATTCAATGGCGAGTGTGCCGTGGTTGCTGTAAAACACGCAAATCCCTGTGGTGTTGGTACAGGAGAGACTGTTCTGGAGGCATTTAATAATGCATACGAATCCGATCCAGTTTCAATTTTTGGTGGAATAGTTGCTACCAATAGGGAAGTGGATGAGGAAACGGCAAGGGAGATGAGCAAGATTTTCCTTGAAATCGTTATTGCTCCGTCCTTTACACCTGAAGCCCTGTTCATTATTGAAGAGAAAAAGAATATCAGAATTCTCACATTGCCTGATATAGACATGCCCGTATACAACTATGACTTGAAGAAGGTTCATGGAGGGCTTTTGATTCAGGAAGCTGACAATATTGTTGTTGATATGGATAAGCTGCAAGTTGTAACGGAAGTTCAGCCTACCGAAAAGCAAATGCATGACATGCTCTTTGCAATGAAGGTTGTAAAGCATGTTAAGTCCAATGCAATAGTCATTGCAAAGAATGGTTCCACTATTGGAATTGGCCCCGGTCAAACCAATAGAATTGGAGCTCTCAATATCGCTCTTGGTTATGCAGGAGACAGAACAGAAGGTGCCGTTGTGGCATCGGATGGATTCTTCCCATTCCCTGACTGTGTTGAAGCATGCCACGAGGCTGGGATAAAAGCAATCATGCAGCCGGGCGGATCCAAGAACGATCAGCTTTCAATAGATGCATGCAATAAATATGGTATTGCAATGGTATTTACGGGAATAAGACATTTTTGCCACTAATACGTAGCACTAAGGAGTAGTAAGATGAAAGTATTGGTTGTAGGCGGTGGCGGAAGAGAACACGCCATTTTGTACAAGCTTTCTCAAAGTGAGAAGGTTACAAAATTGTATTGCGCACCAGGCAACTTCGGCACCCGAAAGCTTGCCGAATCTGTTCCGCTCAAAGTGATGGACAAGGAAGGAATACTTGATTTTTCACTAAAGAATAATATAGATATGGTTGTTGTTTCTCCGGACGACCCTCTGGCTGACGGAATGGTGGATTACCTTGAAAAAGGAGGAATAAGGGCCTTTGGTCCTTGCAAGGATGCTGCAAGGATTGAATCCAGCAAGATTTTTGCAAAGAATCTTATGAAAAAGTACAACATTCCAACGGCCAGATATGAGACTTTTGAAGACAGTGAGAGTGCTGTTTCCTTTGTTAAGGAAATGGATACATACCCCGTGGTTGTAAAAGCAGACGGTCTTGCCCTGGGTAAAGGTGTCATTATTGCGCACGATTTTGAAAGCGCAGAATATGCAATTGTCTCAATGATGGAGAACAAGAAGTTTGGCGCATCAGGTACAAAGATAGTTATTGAAGAGTATCTGACTGGACCTGAAGTGACCGTGCTTGCTTTTACCGATGGAAAAACATTGGTTCCCATGGTATCCTCACAGGATCATAAGAGAGCTTATGACAATGACGAGGGCCCAAATACCGGTGGAATGGGAGCGTTCTCTCCAAGCCCTGTATATTCGGAGGAAGTTGCAGAAATCTGCATGAGAGACATCTTCATGCCAACATTGGAGGCGTTGAATAAAGAGGGCATTGTATACAAAGGCGTAATATATTTTGGCCTGATGATAACCAAGGATGGTCCAAAGGTTATTGAATACAATGCAAGATTTGGAGATCCAGAAGCTCAATGCGTTCTTGCCAGACTTGACAGCGATCTGTATGAGATATTTGATGCCATTGTCGAGAGAAGACTCGATGGCATGGAAATAAAGTGGAAGAAGGAAAAGGCCTGTTGTGTGGTTCTTGCATCCGGAGGGTATCCCGGGAAGTATGAAACAGGATATGAAATCTTCGGAGTTGAACAGGCCGAAAGAGTGGGAGCCTATGTGTTCCATGCCGGCACCGGCGGCATTGACAAGTGCGTGACAGCAGGTGGCCGGGTCCTCGGAGTAACGGCTCTCGGTAAAACCTTGGAAGAAGCCATTTTAAGGGCATACAAGGCATCTGCGCACATATCTTTCAAGGATATGTACTACAGAAAGGATATTGGAAGGAAGTTTGTCTAGTCGAATCTAATGCCTTCCACATAATCAACAGGAATAGTGAACATTATACCCATATCAGGTTGACTCAGGTCGCCAACAGTCTGTTTTATGGCTTTTGAGACCAGTTCAACCTGATTATCTTGTATAACGGAAAAGACAGTGCTGCCATACTGCTGCGGATCAAGAAAAGCTTTAATAGAGCCAAGAAAAGAATAATCTTCGGCATCCTCCAAAGCCCTTGCCAATCCCTGGGAACTTATAATTGTGGCTCCCTTGATACCGTTTTCAACTAAGCCTTGAAGCAGAGCCTGTAGCCTTGAATCTTCACTGAGAACGACAACAACCAGTTTCATATATACACCTGCCTGAAATTTCTTATGATTGTATAATATGACACTTATTTGCTGGTTGTCAATAAGTTTATGTAATGGGAAGGGTAGAACCTTCCCATATTTACTGTGGCTGGTACAAGCCTTTTGTCTCCATATACTTGAAAATGGCTTCACCGTGCTGCTGCTCTTCCTTTTGGATATGGTTGAGAATATCTCTCACCCTTTTATCGGCGAATTCAAAAATGGCGGTATTGTAAGTGCTGGAGACATGTTTTTCCGTCATCAACATGTCCGTACAGAGCTCCTTGTCAGAAATTGATAGAGACGCATTTTCGTCTCCTTGCGGCTGCTGTACGTTGTTCTGTTGACTCATTGGCGGAATCTGTCCACTCAAAAGGCTGTTGACCGTATTTAAATGCTGCTGTTCAAGTTTTGCATGGTTTTCAAACAGTGTTTTTAATTGCTTGTCCTGTGCAAGGCTTGCATAATTTGCATACTTTACTACACAGATTTCCTCACTGCTCTTCAAATCTTCAAGCAGCATTCGTTCTTTTTGAGTTAAAGTTATTGTCAATTTAAACACCTCCTGCAATAGTATTTGTAATTGTTCAAATATTATCCATGGAAATTGCCAAAATCGTTGCAATAATTGACATAAACAAGTTGTGGTAATATAATTATTCAATAGCTTGAAAGCTTAAGATAAAGGAGATACAGATAGCATGAAGAATTATGGATTAAACGAGTTGAGAGAAAAATATTTATCATTTTTTGAAAGCAAGGAGCATTTAAGATTACCTAGCTTTTCACTTATACCAAAGAATGACCCAAGCCTTTTATTAATAAATGCGGGAATGGCACCGCTCAAAAACTACTTTATGGGGATAGAAACTCCACCATCAAAAAGAATAACCACATGTCAGAAGTGCATAAGAACTCCTGATATAGACAATGTGGGAAAAACTGCTAGACATGGAACTTTCTTTGAGATGCTTGGCAACTTCTCTTTTGGCGACTATTTCAAAAAAGAAGCAATAAACTGGGCATGGGAGTTTCTAACTGAAGTATTGGAAATTCCCAAAGAGAAACTTTATGCGTCCGTTTATCTTGAGGATGACGAAGCTTACGACATTTGGACAAAGGAAATAGGACTTCCTGAAGAGAAGGTTGTCCGTCTTGATAAAGACTCAAACTTCTGGGAGTTGGGAACAGGTCCATGCGGTCCATGCTCTGAAATACATTTTGACCGTGGAGAAAAGTATGGATGTGGTAAAGTGGACTGCACGGTAGGATGTGACTGTGATAGATATATTGAAATTTGGAATCTTGTATTCACCCAGTTTGACAAGCAGGTTGACGGAACGTATGAAAAGCTTCCAAATCCCAATATTGACACGGGAATGGGACTTGAAAGGCTTGCATGCGTAATGCAGGGTGTAGACAACCTGTTTGAAGTTGATACAGTAAGAAGAATACTGGATACGGTCTGTAAAATGGCAGGCAAGGAGTATGGAAAGGACTACAAGACCGATGTTTCCATAAGAGTTATCACCGATCACATTAGAAGCACTGTAATGATGGTGTCCGATGGTGTTATTCCTTCAAACGAAGGCAGAGGATATGTGCTTAGAAGGCTTTTAAGAGGTGCTGCCCGTCATGGACGCATGCTGGGTATAGAAGGCATCTTCCTATGCAATTTGGCTGATACAGTTGTGGACGAGTCCAAGGAAGCCTATCCAGAACTTGAGACCAATAGAAAATATATCAAGCAGATAATTCAGGCAGAGGAAGATAGATTTGCAAGCACCATCAATCAGGGCCTTTCCATGCTTGAAGAAATAATAAATGAGAAGAATGAGCAAAATGACAAGTCTCCTTTAAGTGGAGAAACCGCCTTCAAGCTGCATGACACTTATGGATTTCCTTTGTCTCTCACACAGGATATTATGTCAGAACATGGTTTTGATGTAGACGTGGACGGTTTTAGAAAGGAAATGGAGGCTCAAAAGGAGAAGGCAAGAGCCGCTATAATGAACAGAGAAAGCTCTTGGCAGATGGGAGACGCTAAAGCTTTAAGCAAATACCCAAAGACAGAGTTTGTAGGATATGACGTGGATGAATGCACATCCAACATACTCGCCATTTTTGCAAAGTCTGATGAAGGCATGGAAGAAGTTGAGCAGGCAGACAGCGGCATGAGCGTTATAATCTTGACTGAGAAGACTCCATTTTATGCTGAAAGCGGTGGACAGGAAGGAGATATTGGTGTCATATCCACAGAAACAGGATTGGTGAAAGTTCTGGATACTGTCAAGACCGACGACAGATGGAGGCATATCGGTGTTGTTGAGGATGGCGTTGTTACAAAGGGTCAGGGAAGCCAGCTCAAGGTGGATGTGACAAACAGAAGGGCTACTGAAAGGAATCACAGCTGCACGCATCTTCTTCACAAGGCGTTAAAGATGGTATTGGGAGAACATGTGCATCAGGCAGGTTCCAGTGTCAATGCCAAGAGACTCAGGTTTGACTTCAACCATATGAAGGCTCTTACCAAAGAAGAACTTCAGATGATAGAAGATATAGTTAACAGCCATATCGATAAAGGCATGGAGGTTAAAACCGATATAATGTCCATGGACGAGGCAATGAAGTCCGGTGCTGAAGCCTTGTTCGATGAAAAGTACGGCGATAGTGTAAGGGTTGTAAGCATGGGTGATTTTTCAAAAGAGCTTTGTGGAGGAACCCATGTAAAGTACACTTCAAGCATAGGTCTTGCTAAAATTGTTCATGAAGGCGCTGTTGCAGCAGGTATAAGAAGAATTGAAGTATATACTGGAAGCGGTGCTAGAGAGTATCTTGTAAATAATTTGAATATCCTTGAGAATATTTCGGGTACTTTGAAGACTGCGGTACATGACACTTATGCAAAGGTGGAAAGCCTTGTTGAGGAAAATAAGGTTTTGTCCAGGGAAATTAGTGAACTCAAGAAGAAAATAGCTCTTGGTTCCAGCGATGATGTTCTTAAGAATGCAAAGGATATAAACGGTATAACCGTTGCGACCGGTAGATTTGACATGCTTGATGCAAACTCCTTGAGGGAGCTTGCTGACAATTTGAGAGACAAAATGGATGCGGGCTTTGTTCTGCTTGCCTCCGGCCTTGATGACAAGGTTAGCATTGTTTGTGCAGCTACCAAATCAGCAGTACAAAAAGGTGTAGATTGTGGTAGAATAGTAAAAGAAGCAGCTTCCATGTGCAAGGGTGGAGGCGGAGGACGCAAGGATATGGCTCAGGCTGGCGGCAAGGATGCAAGCGCTATTGATAAAATGCTTGCCAGTGTTGAAGATATATTCAGGAAACAGCTTAATTAATCAGGAGGGATTGTTATGGCAGATTGTATCTTTTGCAAGATAATTAATGGAGAGGCACCTGCAAAAAAGGTGTACGAAGATGAATATTGTGTTGCATTCCACGACATCAGTCCTCAAATGCCAGTACACATAGTTGTGGCGGCTAAAAGGCATGTTGCCAGCATTTTGGAGTTTAAGGAAGAGGACAAGGAGTTTGTGGGAGGTATACAACTGGCAATTGCCAATATTGCAAGGGAGCTGGGCATAACTGAAAACGGCTTCCGTGTAATAAACAACTGCGGCAAGGATGCACTGCAGACAGTTCCCCATCTTCACTACCATATACTGGCTGGTGGAAAGATGGGAGCCAAAATAGTATAGTTCAAGAGAGGTGGCTGTTGTGCTTTTAGATGACAGAATATACTTCTACGATGGTTCCAAAGGAACCATGTTTATTCAATCTGGTTTTAAAGACTTTCCAGAGGCTCTGGTACTTACTTATCCGGATGTGGTCTATGAGCTTGCAAAATCGTATGTGGATGTAGGTTGTGATTTTATTCAAACAAACACTTTTGGAGCCAATGGCCACACCCTCACGCTTAACAATCTTGCAAACAGGCAGAAGGAAATCATAACCAAAGCGTTTGAGTTGGCATCCAAGGCAGCCTCCGAAAGGGAAGGCTGCAATGTGGTCTTTTCGATAGGGTCAATAGGCAAACTGATGAAACCTGCGGGAGACATGGATTTTGATGAGGCATACAGCCTTTTTTACACAATGGCTGATTACGCTTTTTCCGCTGGTGCAAGAATTTTTCATCTTGAAACCTTTACGGACCTTTATGAGATGAAGGTTGCGGTTTTGGCTTTGAAAGACTTAAGTGAGCAGAGGGAAACAAAGCTTACAATATATGCAACCGTGGCGTTTGAGGAAAACGGAAGGACCTTAATGGGCAACACACCTGAAGAATGTGCCAAGCTGTTAAGCAAACTCGGTGTTAACGCATTAGGTGCAAACTGCAGTTTTGGTGCTGAAAAAATGATGCCAATAATTGAGAGAATGGCAAGGAGCACCAATCTTCCAATACTGGCAAAGCCCAACTGCGGGCTTCCAAAGAATGTGGATGGACAGATAGTGTTTGAGCAAAGTCCTGAAGAGTTTGCCAATGAGTGTCTCGCACTTGCAAAGGCCGGGGCACAGATTATTGGAGGATGCTGCGGAACCACGCCCTTACATATCCAGGAGATGATAAGAGTGCTTTCAGAAGAGCAGGAAAAGGGTATTCTTCCAATAAAGAGAGCTGAATATGTGGAGGAGAAAGTGGTATACAAGAACCCAATGGTATGCTACCACAAGGAATGGGATGAGGATTCCCTTTATGATTTGGCTTATGACATTTCAGATGATGATGAAAATGACTTGGTCTGCATCTATGGAAATGATGGGAAGAACATGGCCAATGCAGTAGCTGTCTTGCAGCGGATTTTGAAGAAGGAAGTAATTATTGCGTGCAACAATGCAGAGGGTTATGAGGAAGCGATTAGAAGAGCACCAAATCTGCCTAATATTTATCTAACAACAGATTTTGACAAGAGTGAAATGGACAAGATAATCAAAATAGCTGAGAAATATGGCGTAAAGATTATAGAAGGTGAGCTATGAAGAGACCAAATATTCTATTCCTCATTGCAGACCAGCACAGGTATGACTGTGTTGGATACAGTAACAGAAACAAAAATGGCATTAAAACGCCCAATATTGATAAATTGTGCGAAGAGGGAATATGGTTTAATAATGCATACACCACATCTCCGGTTTGCTGTCCTGCAAGACAGAGTCTAATTGCAGGACGAAGGCCGGAGACTTTTGGTGCCTTGTGGAATTACAATATTACTCTTCCCGTTGGATGTCTTGAACCGGAGGATTTTTCTTATGCAAGACTTCTAAAAGAAAATGGATACAACAATACCTTTGTAGGAGTATGGGACATTTGCCAGCATGCAGGACCTGCAAGTTTCGGTTTTGATAACTATATTCCCAGTATCAGAACTTACAGTGCAAGGAGTCAGGAAGGGGAAGTAATAGACAAGCCATTTAATGAAAGCGATACTTACAAACTAGGTGAAAAAGTTTGTGAAGAGATAGAAAGACTGAGCAAGGCAAACAAGCCTTGGCACATGTCTGTTAATTTTTCAGAACCTCATCCATATTATGCGCCTGTAAATGAATTTGCAGAAATGTATCGCCCGGAAGATATGAAACCCTGGGACGGTTTTTACGATGACTTGAAAAACAAACCCTATATACAGACCCAGCAGATTCTAAACTGGGGTAATGAAAACAAAGGTTGGGATTACTGGGCTCCGATAGTTGCAAAGTACCATGCCTTTGTAAGTCAGGTTGACAGTGTGGTGGGCATGATTCTTGACAAGCTTGCGGAGACGGGAAATTATGAGGATACTCTAGTAGTGTACACGTCAGATCATGGAGATATGTGCGGCTCTCACGGCATGTTTGATAAGCACTATGTCATGTATGAGGATGTAACACATGTACCGTTTGTAATGAGGTGGCCGGGAAGAATACCTGGTGGTATAAAGACTGATGCGTATACCGTGCATTTTCTTGACCTTGTTCCAACAATTCTTGATGTATGCAGTATAGGAAAACCTGAAGATGCCACACTACATGGAAGAAGCCTTCGTCCAATAATAATGGATGAAGGGATTCCAAAAGACTGGAGGCAGGAAGCTGTAAGCTCGTATAACGGGCAACAGTTCGGTCTGTTTTGCCAAAGGTCAATCAAGACAGACAGGTGGAAATATGTGTGGAATCCAACGGATATTGATGAAGTGTATGATCTTGAGAATGATCCAGGTGAAACGAGGAATCTCGTAAACGAAGTGGAAATTGACATATTGTCAGATCTTAGAAAGAGACTTTATGAAACGCTTGCAAAGGATGAAGACTGGCTGGTTATGAGGAATAATCATAGCTGGGTGGCTCCGCAGCTTTTGCATAACAAAAAGCATGCAAGATGAAGGACAAGGTATGAATAAAAAGCTTGGTATTTTATTAGTCATATTATTCTTAATACTATGTATTATCCTGATTATGAAACTTGAAGAGGACAGGGAACATCAATCTGCCCCTACACAGACGATTCATACTTCAAGTCCGTACGCCACCTCTACAGAAACACCTGAACCGACATTGGAACCTACATTAAGTCCGACTCCAACTCCAGAAGCAACTCCAGAACCCAGGCTGCCTGAAGGTTTTGTGTATGTAAAGGATGTAATTCCTTATATACATCTGGATGTTAGGTATTACACTGATAAGAATTTTATAGGAAGCAGGATTGATGGCTACAATGCTCCTGTTGCAATTCTTACAGTAGAAGCGGCAGAAGCATTGAAAAAGGCCTGCGAGATTTTCTATCAAAAAGGATATATTGTAACTATATATGATGCATACAGACCTCAAAAGGCTGTTGAGCATTTTGTCAGGTGGTCTGAAGACGAAAGCGACACAAGGATGAAAGAAATATATTATCCTAATTTGCATAAATCCTACCTTATTGGCAACTTTATATCATCAAAATCAGGTCACTCCAGAGGAAGTACTGTTGATATGTCTCTTCTTGATCTAGAAGGTAAAGAGGTAGATATGGGAGGATATTTTGATTTGTTTGACAGTCTCTCATATTATGAAAACTCAAAGATAACCGATATCCAAAGAGAAAACAGAAAACTTTTAAGAGAGGTAATGGTGGAATGTGGATTTATTCCTTCAAATGGCGAATGGTGGCACTTTAGGTTGGATAATGAACCATATCCTGACACATACTTTGACTTTGATGTGGAGTAGACATGATGGTTTTCTAAAAGTGTTTCAAAGAAGTAGGCAATAAAAAGAAGAATGGCAGAAACATAAAAAAAGAAGGCATGGCCTTCTTTTTTCATATATTAAGGAGGGACTACTTTCCTTTAGTTTAATATCGCTCCAACTACATAAAGAACAATTGTCAAGGTTATTGCTACAACCGAAACCGTGTATTCCGTATTTGCAGAGAAAACGCTTACATCACCCTTGAAAATGTGTTTCTTGGTAGGATGGCATACCGCATGGGATGCAAGACCTGCAAGAACCGCTTCGGGAATACCGCTCGTGAGGACTGTAGTTAACAGAGTGATTAATAATAGTGCATAAGTTTTTTCAAGTACGGATGCATATGGCTGTCTGAAGAACAGGAATATTCCCGAGAGAACTCCAAAGGTATTGACCAGACTTGCAAAAAAACCGCTAAGGAAGTTGAGCAGGAATGGACTTTTTGTAAAGAGTTTGCGTTTCCTGAATATCGTGTATAGAAAACCTGCCATCAAACCAGTCATAATTCTGGGTACAAAGCAAATAACAAGACTCCATATGCTTCCTGCATTTTCACCTACGAGGTTGAAAGGTGTAAACACAAAAGCAAATGCAATGCTTAATGGTGGGGGCATGAATGTCCAGACAATAAAACTGAATGTTCCTGCGAAAAATCCCATTAATGCACCTGCAATAGGGCCCATAAGTATACCGGCAATAGTGACAGGAATCATTGCAAGAGTAGCCACGATGGGACCTAAAGCGGGTAAAGATCCTAGTGGCGTGAAGCATACAATCGCTTCAATTGCCAATATTACAGCAAATAGCACCAAAAAAAGTGTGCGCTTTTGTCTTTCCATCATTGATAATTTCATAGTTTTCCTCCTAACTGCTGTTTTATTATGTAAATACAGCGTATATGTTAATATGGGAGCTGTATTTTATACAGCGTATTGTTATTACTTTTTGCTTTTAAAATTCTTTAAATTCTTGTGATAGAGGATGAACAGACCCTCAAGAATCAGGTTTTTGTTGTACTCAATTTTGCGTTTCGTATGTTTGCAGACTTCTTCTGCCAAACCGCCGGTGGCGACAACGAAACACTCTTTACCAAGCTCTTCCTCAAACCTGTCAATCATGCCGTCAATCATGGCAGCTGCACCAAAAACAACTCCCGACCTCATGCAGTCAATTGTGTTTGTACCAATTGCCTTTTTGGGTGCCTCAATGTTTATATGGGGCAGTTGTGCGGTTCTTTCTGACAATGCATTAACTGAAATTCTTACGCCAGGCATAATTGCTCCACCAATCATACAGTTATCCTCATCAACCACACTGAAGGTTGTAGCAGTGCCCATATCCACAATAATAACAGGCTTTGGGTACAGATTGGCTGCTGCTACGGAATCCACAAGCAGGTCGCTGCCCAGTTGTGCAGGGTTGTCAATAAGGATATTGATACCTGTTCTAATTCCTGGTTCAACCACAAAAGGGTATTCTCCCGTCAGCAGCTTTATTGCTTTTGAACTGGTTTGAGTAAGAGATGGAACCACGGAAGATATGATTGTGCCTGAGATGTCAGAGCTGTATGCGCCGTGGTTTTCAAGTACAGACTTGATAATTACGGCCATTTCGTCTTCAGTTCTGTTTGTATCTGAAGATATGCGCGCTACAAACTTGAGTTTATCTTCCTCAAATGCGCCTAAGACCAGATTTGTGTTACCTATGTCGATTGCTAATATCAATTTTATCCCTCCTTGCTACTGTTCCCAAAAGGATACAGTGCAAAAATAAATATAGATGATTTTTATGAACATTACAAGTACATTTTTTAAACAATGTTTGATTTGACTAAAAGGGTTGCTGTGTGCTAACATTATTCTGCATAAATTTAATGTAAAGAGGATTTGTATGGCAGAGCTGAAGCTGTTTGATCAGAAGGAAAAAAGGAAGCAGGAAAGAAAACTTAGAAAGCAGGAAATGAAGAAAGCAAAGATGGAGGCAAAAGCCCGGAAGAAGGAAAAAAAGAAAGGAATGGGCTATCTGTTCCTGCCACCTGAGAAGAAGAGCTATGCCTGGGTTTGGATCCTTTTAATTATTGTCTTGATTGCGGCACTGGTGATTTATGTTACAAGGGACAATCAGCAGCTTACAGTACACTATGCAGAATTTGAGCATGAACAGATACCCGAGGCTTTTGATGGTTACAGGATTCTGCAGATAACAGATCTACATGGCAAGACTTTTGGCACCATGCAGAAAAGGCTTGCATCACACATCAACAGTCTTGAGTTTGACATGATACTTATGACCGGAGACTACTTACGAAGTCCTGATGATGAAGATTATTATGTAATAATTGACCTTATAGATTCCATTGAGAAGGAGGTTCCTATATACTATATTCTTGGTGAAACGGATTACAGGCCTGATAGAGAAGATCTGGATGATAACTGGAATATGTGCATTATACCGAGTAAAAAGACTCCGCTGATGGAAAAACTGGAGGAAAGAGGATGTTCTTTTGTTTATCCAATACAACGAATTGAAAAGGGTGGAGAATACATTTACCTTACGGGTACCAAATATTATGAGAAGAAGTTTGACGAACTTGGATTTGATTCCGACAAACACTTCAGCATATGTGTAACCCACAAGCCGATAAACTACAATGTGCAGAGAAGGCTTGATGATGTGAATCAAAGGTATCTTGTTGAGGTTGATTTTGATGCCAGTATTTCAGGGCACACCATTGGCGGGCATGCAAGGCTTCCGCTTCTCGGAGCTTTTTATACTGACGACAAGGGTCTTCTGCCTGAGGAAAAGTATGCATATGGTTTGTCAGTAGATAATCATGGCAGGCTGAAATTTATAAGTTCAGGTTTGGGGATTCCTTCTTCTTTCAGACTTAGGGCGTTCAACACACCCGAAGTAGCAATTATTACATTAAAACATAAAACAGCAGACTAATAATAAAAGGAGGCTTGCCATGAGAAGCAAGATTATTTGGGCTTTATTGTTACTAGCCGTATCATTGGCTCTAATACTAAATATTACCGGAGTTGTATCTTTTCCAAATGAAAAGGTTAATCTGTGGACCTTTTGGCCTGTTGTGCTAATTGGAATAGGTTTGACATCACTGTTCAGTTCAGGTTCCAGAGTGATATCCCTTTTGTTCATATTCTTTGGCGGATACTGGATGTATGACGCCCTTGGTTATGAAGCTCCTAAAATGACAATGGAACTTGTTGGTGCAATAGTGCTTTTGCTGATTGCTTTGTCGATACTTTTCTCTGCCTTCAAAAAGCAAAGAGAAGCAAGAAGGACAAACAGTAAGAATTCATACAGTAATGTGTTTTCATCGGGGGAAATTGAATACAACGATGATGTTTTCACAAAAGGGGAAGTATCTGCAGTGTTTGGTGGAACCAGCTTTGATTTGACCAACACCCAGATTAATCCTAATGGTGCATATTTGTCTGTACAAGTCAGTTTTGGCGGTATTGAAATATTCGTTCCGGATGGAACGAATGTAATTTCAAAGGGTTTCATATTCTTTGGCGGAGTATCCCATGACCGGAACAAAAAAGGCACCAAAACTTCAAATCGCGAAGGGATACATAACGGTACCCTTACTGTGGAAGTTTCCGGCGCCTTTGGAGGAGTTAACATTATTTACGTCTAGCCGAAGTATTCTTTGGCCAACATTAGCATTAGGGATTTGGTTTTTTCCCAGTCAAGGACTCTTGTTCCGTAGTAATCATACAATGTACCTCCAAATTTCTCTCTGTTTATGAGATTGTATGGGATAGGACCATCATTACCTGCGGTAAGCTCAAGGCATATCGCAGGTTTTTTAAACCTGTATCTGAACCAGTTTTCATGAGCCGCTCCATAGCTTAGTGGATTTGTGGTTGGTGTGTACATAGTATATCCAGTCTTCTTGTTTATGAGCCTTGCCAGTTTTTCATCACCCTCAATTACTCCGTTTCCTTCATCTCTCCAGAACATGACTTTGCCTTTTGAATGCAGATTAATACAGAATTGAAAATCATTCGTTTCACATAGGTTTATCATCGCATGTGTTTCTGGCTCCGAGGCAGGGTAGGGGCCGTGGTAGTCCTGGGATGCAAATCTCTGTGTGGGATTTATTGCTTCCACTTCTTCGAAAATGAAGGGATAGTTTTTGTTTAAGTCAACTCCTCTTGCATTTGCTTTCCAGGTTACTTTTGAGTATTCGTCAAGTTTTCCAAAGACCGGATTGTTGGGATCGTCTAAAGGGTCTTTAAGAAGATTCACGATGTCAAGTCCGTCCGGATTGACGAGAGGCACATAGTATATGGTTACCTTGTTGAGTATTTCATAGACATTGTAACCGTCATAAGTTTCCTTGTTGAGATAGCTGATTGCATACTCTTCTATGGTACGCATGATATAGTTTGTGGTTATGTTTTCCCTTGCATGTGTTGTTCCGGTTACCAATACCTTTGTGCTTCCTTTTCCCAGCTTTACTACATAAAGGTTCTTGCCCATGTATGATTTTCCAAATACCTCAACTTTTAAAATCTCTGAATACCTGTGAGCAAGATTCAGAACATCAAACTCATAGGTTTGAGAGTTGTATATCCTGAAAGGATTGACAATCTTTTGTCCCTCTGGGACATAGGTTGGGAATAATGTCGGATTTGGGATGTCTGGAGTATAGTATGGAGTTGGCGTGGGTGTTGGAGTAATGGTGTAGGTTGGAGTTGGCTCCATTGTTTCCAGACCTTGGGTAGGAGCAATTGTTGGAGTGGGGGATATATCTTTTTTCAACAGTGAGCAGGAGGAGAGTATAAGTACAAGGGTTAAATATATTGCAAGTATGTTTAGTTTTTTAGTTTTTGTTTCCATAAAACACCTCAAATTATAAAGACCGGACTGTTTTCACAATCCGGTACTATGGTCTCTTATCCTATATTTATTAATAATCCAGTTTTGCCAAGTCGACTTCCATGATTATGGGAAGTATCATTGGGTTGCGCCTTGTCTGTTCGTATACATATTCATGTATTGCATCCCTGATATTTGTCTTCTTAAGAGTCCAGTCGCGTTTCCTTGAGTCATCGGATCGGGCGAGCGCTTCTTTTGTAACTTCCCTGATTTTCGCAATCATGTCTTCAGATTCCCTCATGTAGACAAAACCTCTTGAGATAATGTCCGGACCTGAAAGGAGTTTTCCTGAACTTGCTTCTATGGTCATTACAACGATTATCAAGCCGTCGGCAGAAAGATGGCGCCTGTCTCTCAAGACAATATTACCAACATCGCCTACGCCAAGACCGTCAACAAGAATGTTGCCTGCTGGTACAGTTTCTTCTGTGTTCACAACCGCACCGTTGTCAAACTCAAGAACTCTTCCGTTTTCCAGAATGAATATGTTATCTTCAGGAATTCCCATACCTACTGCAATGTTCTTGTGGTGTATCATGTGCTTGTATTCACCATGCACAGGTACAAAATACTTTGGCTTTACTAGTGCCTGTATAAGTTTTAATTCTTCTTCGCAGGCGTGTCCAGATACGTGAACATCAGCCAATGCTTTGTAGATTACGTTTGCACCGCGTTTGAAGAGCTCGTCTATCATTTTGGCAATTGGCTTTTCGTTGCCTGGGATTGGGTTTGCTGAAATGATTACAGTATCTCCAGGAACTATGTCTATCTGCCTGTGGGTTGCAATAGCCATACGTGCAAGAGCGCTCATTGGTTCTCCCTGGCTGCCCGTGGTTATGATGCATAGTTCTTCAGGGCTGTAGTCGCCAATTTCATCAATGTCAATAAGCACATCATCTATATTGTCCATATACCCAATTTGCTTTGTAACGTCAACAACATTCACCATACTGCGACCGCAAATCACGCATTTTCTTCCAAACTTCTTTGAAGCGTTTACAATCTGTTGTACACGGTGTATGTTTGATGAGAAGGTTGCAACAATTATTCTGCCTTCGGTAGTTGAAAAAATCTCATCAAATGCCGCTCCAACGGTTTTTTCGGACATTGTAAATCCTTTTCTTTCAGCGTTAGTGCTGTCAGCCATTAACAAGAGAACGCCTTTTTCTCCGTATTCTGAAAATCTTCTCAAGTCTATGGGATGTCCATCAATTGGAGTGTAGTCGACCTTGAAGTCTCCTGTGTGAATAACAATGCCCGCTGGTGTGTTGATTGCAAGAGCGCAGCTGTCTGCGATACTGTGATTTGTGTGTATGAATTCTACTGTGAATGTCAAGCCCAGTTTGATTGTTGAACCTGGTTGAACTACATGCAAATCGACTGAGTCATTTAACTTGAATTCTTCGAGCTTTCTTTCGATAAGGGCGAGTGACAGCTTTGTTCCGTAAATTGGTACATTAATTTCTTTTAGAAAGTAGGGCAGTCCTCCAATATGATCTTCGTGTCCGTGTGTTATGAAGATACCTCTTATCTTGTTTTTCTTCTTAATTAAATATGTTATGTCCGGGATTACCGAATCTACGCCCAACATATCGTCATCTGGGAAAGCTATACCGCAGTCCACTACGATTATGTCTGTTTCTGTTTCAAATACTGTCAGGTTTTTTCCGATCTCCTCAAGTCCACCCAACGGTATAACTCGTAAGTTTCTACTAATTTCGTTCATATATACCTCCAAAATTTTATCGATCGAATCTTGTTCAATTATTATACCACTAAATAGTCAGTTGTAAACATTAAATTCTGTCAAAGTGGAAAAGTTAACAAGAAGGAGTTCAGACAAAGGTCTGAACTCCCGTTTGGCTGCGGAACTAGGATTCGAACCCAGACAAAATGAGTCAGAGTCATTCGTGCTACCGTTACACCATTCCGCATCGAGTAAGTCAATTAGCACTTCAACATTCTCAATGATACCATAAAACATCATTGAATGCAATAGTTTTTTGTAAAGTAAATATTAAAAAAACTGTAACTTCATATTACCAAGTGGATTTTTTTCTGAATATGTATTAGAATAAATGAAACATGACAAAGGAGGTATGCTTTATTCGTTTAAGTCCTGAAAATTTCATGCTTGAAACAACTACAGTATGGTCTTTCCCCGACCGAGGTAGTTGGGCGACTCATTCAGGTAGATACAGGGGGAACTGGTCACCATACATACCAAGGAATCTAATACTTTTGTACACTAAGCCCGGTGATTGGATTCTGGACCAGTTTGTTGGCAGCGGTACTACATTGGTCGAAGCAAAATTATTGGGACGAAATGCAATAGGTGTTGATATAAATCCGCAATCTGTTCAACTGACGAAAAGCAATCTCAACTTTACATGCAGTACAAAATCCATAATTCATGTTGTAAATGGCAGTGCAATGAATCTTGAATTTATCGAAGATGGCAGAATGGACTTTGTATGTACACATCCACCGTATGCAAACATAATCAAATATTCAAATGGAATAGCAGAAGACATATCACTATTGGAAGTTAATGAGTTTGTTGAAAAAATGAAAGTGGTGGCAAGGGAATCCTTCAGAGTATTGAAACGGGAAAAAATGTGCACGGTAATGATGGGCGACACAAGAAGGCAGGGAAAGATAGTTCCTTTGGGTTTTCGTGTAATGGAGTGTTTTATACAGGCAGGGTTTGCATTGAAGGAAATTATTATCAAGGAGCAGCATAATTGCACATCAACGGCATATTGGAGGAATGTAAAGAAGAATTTCTTAATGATTGCACACGAGTATATATTTGTGTTTGTGAAGTAATACGCGTTTGTTATTTTGCAGAATTGTAGTTATAATAGGGGATGTACGATAAGTTATTGTAGAGATGGGGAAATATTGATGCAGAAGACTAAAATAGCTCCTTTTGTCAAATGGGCTGGTGGGAAACGCCAGCTTCTAACACATATAAGAGAGAGAATGCCTGAAAAGTTTAATACATATTACGAGCCCTTTGTAGGTGGTGGTGCGGTTTTATTTGATTTGCTTCCTGATAACGCAGTTATAAACGACATAAATAAGGCATTGATAAATGCCTACAGACAGATAGGCACATCACCTGATGAATTTTTAGATGTTGTTAACAAGCTTGATGATGAGATGTGGGATGATGGAAAAAAATACTACTATCACATACGCGAAAAATACAACGACAAGCTAATGAGGCAGGAGTATGATGTAGAACTTGCCGCGATGTTAGTGTTTATAAACAAGCACTGCTATAACGGGCTATACAGAGTGAACGCACAAGGGTTGTTCAATGTACCGTATAACAACTCAAGAAGGGGATCTGTAGATGCTGAATCAATCCTTGAAGTATCGAAATACCTTAAGAATGTAACAATCCTTGAAGGGGATTTTGAAGATGCCTGCCACTTAGCTAAGGAAGGGGATTTTGTGTTTCTTGACAGTCCGTATGCCCCTCTTAATCCCACCTCCTTTGAATCCTATACAAAAGAAGGTTTTGATGTTGAAAGCCATATTAGACTTGCAAGACTTTTTGATGAACTTACAGAAAGAGGATGTTTCTGCATGCTGACAAACCACAACACTGAGTTCATTAACGAGTTATATGGCAATAAGGGGTACAGGATGGATGTAGTAAGTGTTAAGCGCATGATAAATTCAGATGCGAACAATCGTGTAGGAGAGGAAATAATTATTTGCAATTACCAAGGGAGATAAAATGAGGGAAAGTGTATTTGAAAACAACATACCAAGTTATTATGAAACAGACGATTCAATTCTTGTACTGGGAGATTCTTTTGAAATACTGAGAAAAATGAAATCAGAATGTTTTGATATGATTTTTGCAGATCCACCATATTTTTTAAGCAACAACGGTATCACATGCCAGGGAGGAAAAATGGTGTCTGTTAATAAAGGTTCATGGGACAAGCTTAACGAAAATGCTACAACTATAGAAGAAAAACATGAATTCAACCGCAGATGGATAAGGATGTGTAGAAGAGTTCTGAAACCTAATGGTACCATTTGGATTTCTGGCACTTTACACAACATATATTCCATTGGCATGGCATTGGAGCAGGAAGGGTACAAGATATTGAATAATATTACATGGCAGAAAACAAATCCACCTCCAAATCTTGCATGCAAGTGTTTTACACATTCTACTGAAACCATCCTGTGGGCAAAAAAGGATGAAAAGGCAAAGCACTATTTCAACTACGAAAAGATGAAAGAATTAAACAATGGGAAGCAAATGAAGGATGTATGGACGGGCAGTCTTACAAAGCCATCGGAAAAGACCGAAGGTAGACATCCAACACAAAAACCAAGATATCTTTTGAAAAAATAGTTCTAGCTTCAACCCAGGAAGGAGACTTGGTTCTTGATCCATTCTGTGGTTCGGGAACTACTGGAGTGGAAGCTGTCAGACTTGGGCGAAAATTTGTTGGTATTGACAATTGTGAGGAGTATATGGAGATAACCAAAAGGAGATTGGAGAAGGTGAAAAATGAGGAACTTTGATGAGTGGTTTGCAACATTGAAGAAAAGTATTGCAAGCTACAAGTACTACACGGATTTTAACAAAGTTGTGAGGAATGTGGAGCAGTACAAAATAGAGTTGAATATACTTAATGCTCTGGTCGGGTCAAAGAACATAGAGCAGGATTTTGAAGATATTGTGACCAGGTATCCTGAGACACTGAAATGCATACCATTTTGATGGCGGTTAGAAAAAGCAAGATCTACATAAATGATTTGCAAGGAGTCCTGGTTTACAATTTTAGCAGGATGATGTACAGCATAGAGCAGTACAAACATTTCATGCGGGAAACGGGACTATTTGAAATGCTCCAGAATCATATAGTCAGCAATTTGGTGGATTATGCTTTCGGTGCAGAAAGAACAGGGGCAGAGATTCCATGGAGGATTTGGTGGAGAAGTACATAATTGCAGCAGGTTTTGTTAAGAACATCAACTATTTCAAGGAAATGAAGCTGACAGAAATCAAAAACAGGTTTGGTCTTGATTTGTCCGTGTTTGGAGATGAAGAGAGGGCTGAAAAAAAGTTTGATTTTGTTGTAAGAGCAGACAAAATGATTTATGGTATTGAAACAAATTTTTATACTGGTCATGGTTCCAAGCTTAATGAGACTGCCAGAAGCTACAAAATGCTGTATCAGGAAGCTCAAAGGATAGACGGTTTTAAGCTGGTCTGGATTACAGATGGAATTGGATGGACTTCTGCAAAAGATAATTTGAGAGAAACTTTTAATGTCATGGAAACGGTGTACAACATTAATGATCTAGAAAAAGGATTGTTGACATCACTCTTGACTGGCAATTGAAAAAGGCTATGGCTTTATATGCCAATAGCCTTTTTCTAATCATGGTGTTCTTCCTGCATTGCTATTTCTTTTGTTCGGTGTATTGTTCCAGGAGGGTGTTGGGGAGGTGCGTATATCGAATAGAGTTTCAAGGGTTTCATGCCGGTGTTTATCAGATTGTGCCATGTGCCTGCAGGGATTATGAAGGCATAGCCGCTGTAAATTCTTTTTTGGATACTTAGATTGTCCTCTTTTTCTCCCATTTGGACGAGGCCCTGGCCTTCTTCCACACGTATGAACTGATCAAGGTCCGGATGCATCTCAAGCCCTATATCTCCACCTGTGACAATGCTCATGAGTGTTAATTGCAAATATTCTCCTGTCCAAATGGTTGTGCGGTAGTTTGTGTTCTGTTTTGCTTTCTGCTTGATGTTTAGGATGTAAGGTTCAGGTCCCATATCCTGTTTTTCGTGATGAGGCATTAAACTACTCCTTTCATAGGCTCTAGTTTATCCTATGATGAATAGATACTCATTGTGCATCACTCAACTATAATAATTTTTCGCGAAAATTCCTGGCCTCCATTAGAGTGCATATTATTTGGATATCCAAGTACATATATGTCGGTAGATAATGCTTCAAGCTCAAAAAGAGCTTTTCCTCTGTCTGTCAGGTTTTCATAATCCTTTTTTGCCCTGTATATTACCGGGACATTGCAGCTTCTGTTAATTTTTTTCAAGAGAGGTTCAGCTCTTTTCTTGAAACCCAGTACTCGCACATAAGGGACGTCCATGAAATTTGCATGCATTTCTTTTGTTACCCCATGGAGCGCATGAATCAAAAGTCTTTGGATTCTGGTTCTTGTAAAGACTTTACTTACTGTGGCGTCTATTACCTCATCAATGTTTGAGCATTCCATGGCGTTTTGGTAGAGTCTGTACTCAAGCCCGGGGGTTATATGGGGTTTGTCAGCGATTCCCTTCGGTTTTAGTGTTCTTAGAGTCGATAGTATCTGTTTCTCAAAGGACTTGAGGGTAACAGGGGCCCTTCCTTTTTCAATTTCCTCCATAAGAATGTGCATGGATTCCTTGGGCATTACTTTTGACAAAAGGTTATAATCTTTAGAATCTGTGATATGTTTCCTTATGGCAGTAGCACTGGGAGTTTCGCTGGTTATTGCCTTGTCCTTGTATTCAGAACCTTTTCTTTTAATGGTTACAGGCTCCACTGAACTTTTTGACTTTTCTAGTGCCATAAGATACCTAATACCCAAGATGTCGTTTGATTTCAACTCTGGCTCGTCATATATCAGCTGCATTGCCTTGGGGTATGAGATGCCTTCCTTGTATGCCTTGGCAATTTCACCTGTAAGGTCTAATTTTTTGTTGATTCTTTTTGCTGCAATGTTTTTTAGATAATCAAGATCGCCTGAATCACTGCCAAAAGACAGATAATCAACCACATTGGTTTTGTTAATGATATCAACCGCCGCATTTGCAAAATATTCCGCACTTGAGCAGGCGTAGATAAAGGGAAGTTCAATTACAAGATCGGAACCGCATTTTAGAGCTGCTCTTGTTCTTTCCCACTTGTCCATAATGGCAGGCTCTCCTCTTTGAACGTAGTTTCCGCTCATAATGGAGATTATATAGTTGCAGTTTGTTTTTCTTCTGGTTTCTTCAATATGGTGCGCATGTCCGTTGTGAAAAGGATTGTATTCACATATAATTGCACAGTTTGTCATATAAAACTCCTGGTATCTCCCTTTATTTTATTTCATTCTTAGTGTATACTATCCGAAATGTAAAAACAAGAAAAAGGTGATTATAATGCTGACCATTTATGATACAAAAGGAAACTTGCTAAAGGAAATCGAAGCGGAAAACGGAAGACTCTTGTTTGACATATTAACAGAGGCAGGATACAGGATAAATGCAACTTGCGGCGGCAAGGGAACCTGCAACAAGTGCAAGGTCAACGTGGATGGTGAAGATGTTTTGTCCTGCATGTTCAAGGTAAATTCCAGTCATAAGGTAACCCTACCTGAATACGCAACTGAAAAGGCTGAGGCGTATGTACTTACACTATCCGATGACATGACATTGGGTGATAATCCTTTCAGTGAAAAGGTTGGTGCTGCCATAGATATTGGCACTACCACCATCGCTGCCTATTTTTACGACCTTGAAACAAAGGAATTAATCCATGTAGATTCCTGCCTGAATCCGCAGGCAAAACATGGTGCTGACGTTATTTCGAGAATAGATTACACCATCAATAACAATAACGGAACAAAGGTAATGCAGGCTTTGATTATATCCTGTCTTAAGAAACTGCTTTCCAGGTTTGACAACATTTCAATTTGTGTTATTGCAGGAAACACCACCATGCTGCATTTTCTGGTAGGAGAAGAGACAAAAACCATTGCTATTGCACCCTATGTGCCTGTGTTTACCGATGCAAAGATATTCACCAATGATGAACTTGGTTTGGGAGTGGAAAAGGTGATTTTGACACCCTCCATATCCGCATTTATAGGTGGAGATATTACGGCAGGTGTTCTGTCTACTGGCATGTACAAGAGCGACAAAAATATTTTACTTATAGACATGGGTACGAATGGTGAAATGGTTTTGAACAACAGGGGTAAATTAATTGGAGCATCAACCGCCTGTGGTCCGGCGTTTGAAGGAGCGAATATAAAGTACGGGATGGGTGGTGTTACAGGAGCCATCTGCAAGGTTGAGATGAAAGAGGATGGGGCTTTGAACGTATATACACTGGGCAATGAAAAGGCTAGAGGAATTTGCGGAAGTGGTCTGATTGATTTGATTGCTTGTCTTGTAAACATGGAACTGATAGATGAAACTGGTTTCATGGAGGAAGACTTTGAAGTAAGTCCTGGCATATACCTTACCACAAGGGATGTAAGGGAGTTTCAGAATGCAAAGGCTGCCATAGGTGCCGGTATACGTGTTATTGCAAAACATGCAGGCATTTCTCTTGAGGAGATAGATGAAGTTCTGTTAGCGGGAGGTTTCGGCAGCTATATTGACATAAATAGTGCAATTGATGCAACTCTTCTTCCATATGAGTTTAGAGGGAAGATAAGTTCATGTGGAAATTCTTCAGGAAAGGGAGCCAGTCAAATATTACTTGAAGAAAGTCTTTTGAATGCTGCAATTGATATAAGCAAGGCTGTAGACTACATTGAGCTTGCCAACAGCAAGTATTTTAGTGATTTTTATGTCATGTCCATGATGTTTGAACAAGAATAGCTTTCTTATTATCTCATATATATTAATTAAACGAATTGTCAAGGATGATTCTTGATGAAATATGAGATAAAGAGAGTCTATAAAGGTTGTGTGAAGGAATCCCTGCTCGCCCTTTTGTCTTTGATTGTGGATATTGACATTTAGGTGATTGTTTAATGAAAAAGGTAGCCATTTATGTAAGGGAGAGCAGGGATGACCTTGGATTGTCTTATGAAACCATCGAAACACAGAAAAGTCTTTTAGAGAAATTTGTTGAAGAAAAAAATTTAGGCGCTGTATATAAAGTATATGAGGATGACAATTACTCGGGTATCAACTTTGAGCGTCCTGGCATTAAGAAACTAATTGAAGATGCATCCTTTGGAAAGTTTGACATTCTTGTTGCTAAAGACTTGTCAAGGCTTGGGAGAAGCAATGCCAGAACGCTTCTTTTTCTTGAAAGTGTGGAAGAGTATGGAGTAAGGGTTCTAACTTATGACGGAAGATATGATTCTTTGAGGGATGCTGAGACTGTAGGTATAGACAGCTGGTTTAATGAAAGATATGTAATTGACATATCAAGAAAAATTAGGGCGAATTTGAGACATAAGATTGAAAGGGGAGAATATATTGGGAATCCTCCTTATGGTTATGTAAAATCAAAGGACGTTAGAAACAAGCTGGAAGTTTGTGAAGAGGAAGCTTTTGTGGTTAGGGAGATATATAAGTTGTATCTTGAAGGTTATGGATACAAGAAGATTTCCGAAATACTTGAGGAAAAAGGTATTGGCAAGAAGAAATGGAACGTAACGCAAATAAAAAGAATCCTGACAAGCCGCGTCTATGTGGGAGATACCGTGCAGGGAGTAAGTGAAAGAGTCAGCTATAAAAGCAAGAAAACAAGAAGGTTGCCCAAGTCCGAGTGGGTGATTACAAAAAACACCCATGAACCAATTATCGACGAAGAAACATTTGACAAGGTTCAAAAGGAAAGAATTAAAAGACAAAAAGGTAGTGGAAATCACAAGGGTGGATTAAGTATTTTCAAAGGTCTTGTATTTTGTGCTGACTGCAATAAAAGGATGTATTCCAGAAAACAGACAAAAGGAGCGGATGGATATACATGTCAGACTTATGAAAAACAAGGCAGGGCTGCTTGTTCAAGACATTTTGTAAGTGAGAGTTATTTATCCAATATTGTTTTTTCCGATATTTATATGGTGCTGAGTGATTATGTAAAGAGTAATCCTAACTGTATTGAAGAGCTGGCACAGATAAATGAAGAGAGGGATGAGGAAATAAATATATTAAGAAATCTTATTGAATCCTCTTTGAGAAAACAGAAAATATTGTACTATGACAGACTTGATGGACGTATTACTGCGGATATGTACGACAGTATGAACCTTGAGCTTAAGTCTGCAATAGAAAGGTACAAGGATGAAATTGATAGACTGGAACGGGCTGTGGAGAATAAAACAGAATCTCTTAATTTGCTTCTTAAAACATTAAAATCATATAAGGATTTAAGCGGGGAAGTAAAGAGGAAGATAGTAAAGATTGTGGTTGAGAAGATAACTGTCTCTGAAAGTGAGGTTTGTATCTGGTATAATTTGTGATAAAAGGGGCATGTGCCTCTTGTTTTATGTTTTTTCTGGTGCTAAACTAGAGGATGATTACTTTTTTTTGGAGGATATATGGTTACAAAGTTTTTCAAAGTTTTTATTGCATTAACTATGTGTTTTGTGCTTGGTTCATGTACGAAAGCCAACGAAGAAAAAAAAGAAGATATTATCGAGCCTACGGAAGAGCCACCTGTGACGGAAACCTTGAGAGAACCCGTGTCTGATTTTATCAAGAGTTTGGACAAGAGCAAGCCGCATAAGTTTGTGACTTTTAGTTTTGATGACGGAACAGTTCAGGACAAAAGGCTGGCTGAGTTGTTCAACAAATATGGTATTAAGTGCACATTCAACATAAATACCGGTTCACTAGGGGTGGAAGGTACTTTAAATTTGCAGGACGGTAATGTGGACTTCACCAAGCTATCAGCCGAGGAAATCAAAAGTGTGTATGAAGGACATGAAGTTGCCGTGCATACAGTAAATCATCCTGATTTAAGAACCTTGGAAGATGAGGATATAATTAAGGAAGTGAATGATGATTTCAATACAATTCAGGAAGTTATGGGACAAAAGGTGATAGGCATGGCCTATCCTGGAGGACCGTTTTACAACCGCAGGGTTATTGATGTAATACAGAATAATACGGAAATAAAGTATGCAAGAGAAACATCTTCAACCTATCGTTTTACCATGCCCAACAATTTTATGATATGGAGACCTACTTGTCACCAGTCTGAAGTGAAGAATCTTGTTGACAAGTTCATATCACAGGAAGCAAAGGAGGATATGCTTCTTTATGTATGGGGTCATTCCTGGGAGTTTGATTTATATGACAGTTGGGATGAGTTTGAAAGCATACTCAAAAAACTGTCTGAAGCGGAAGACCTGATATTTGTCACCAACAGTGAGATATACTATTATTTGAACAATGGATTTTAATTTGGCAAGGAGTAGTGAAATGAAAAAAACCTTAATCATTGCTTTTGAAGGCATTGATGGCAGTGGAAAAGGAGTGCAGCTAAAGGAAGCTAGTGAGAGGCTTTCAAGAAAAGGCTATAGGGTAGGGGTTTTGGATTTCCCTGTTTATGACTCCTTTTTTGGAAAGGAAATAGGCATTTTTCTTTCTGGAAAAGAGGAAACTACTGCCAGTAACATGGATGTTAAATCCATGTCCCTTTGGTACGCCATGGATAGATGGCTTGCTTTCAAAAATACGGATTTGTCCGTATATGACATTGTTCTTCTTAACAGATCCACTTTGTCCAATGCGGTGTATCAAAGCAACAGAACTTGTGATGAAAAGAAGAGGGATTTGATAGCTTGGATTCATGAGCTTGAGTATGGGATTCTTGAGATACCAAAACCTGACTTGTTTATTGTGTTTGATGTAACTACTGACAATTCAAGAAGGAATGTTTCCTTAAAAGGGCACAGGGACTATGTAGGCGATAGTGCCGATGTCTATGAGAAGAACAGGGAACTTCTTGACAAGGTAAGACAAGGGTATATTGAAGCTGCAAAGCATTTTGACAATGTATGGCTGCTCGATTGTACTGTTGATGGCAGGATGAGACCGATAGAGGAGATCGCTGAGGAAATTGAAAGAAGAATTGAGAGTTTGATAAATCAAAAAAGATAGGATATTAATCCTATCTTTTTTGGTGTTATTTTAGAAAACGGTCCATTAATTTGTGACCTTTTTCTATTATCAAGTTCGTTTTCTTTGCGCTTTCCTCGTCATAATTGAGATTTGACGATTTATTTATATTGGTGCTGTCATATATAATGTAAGGCACCGGATCGTGGGTGTGGGTTCTTAGTGACAATGGAGTTGCATGGTCGGGCAGTATCATAATCTTGAAGTCGCCCTGTTTTTCCATTTGCTCAAGTATCGGACCAACCACTTTCTCGTCAATAAGCTCAATTGCTCTTACCTTGTTCTCGATTTCATGCCTGTGCCCACATTCATCCGGGGCTTCCACATGTATGTAAACAAAGTCTCCTTCATTGAGAAGGTAGTCAATTGCAATTTGAGCTTTTGCGGAAAAGTCCGTGTTGATGTTGCCCGTTGCACCTTTTACATAAAGTGGCTTAAGGCCTGCACACAAACCTATACCCTTGATTAAGTCAACTGCTGATACAACCGCTCCCTTTAACTTGTACTTGTTATAAAAGCTGTCAAGATAAGGCTTTCTCCCTTCGCCCCAAAGCCAGATGGAGTTTGCAGGATTCAAACCCCTCTTTATTCTGTCTTTGTTTATGGGGTGATCCTTAAGAAGCTTTTCGCTTTCCTTCATAAGTTCAAGAAGGATTTTTCCTTGTTCTGTTTTGGGCAGGTAATTGGCAATCTTTTTTGTTGATATGTCATGGGGAGGTGTCAGGTCAAGGTTTGAATCTTCTTTCAATTTCCAAACCATGCAGTGCCTGTAGCTGACTCCGGCATGGAATCTGATGGTATTGCTGCCAAGCTTTTCGTCAACCAGTTTAATAAGTTCGGCTGCCTCTTCCGATGTAATCTCGTCACTGCTGTAGTCAACCATGGTTTTGTCCTCATAGTTCTCTTCAGCGCTGAGTGTTACCAGATTGCATCGTACAGCCAGATCATCTTCTCCTAAATCGATATTCATACTTACAGCTTCAAGAGGGGAGCGTCCTGTATAGTATTTTTCAGGATCGTATCCCAAAACCGACATGTTGGCTATATCGCTGCCAGGTATCTTCATGTTCAAGGGCACGGTATTCACAAGTCCCAATTCACCTGATGAAGCAAGCTTGTCCATGTTTGGCTTGTTGGCATATTGCAATGGTGTCTTATAGCCCAGCTCTTTCACTGGGTAATCAGCCATTCCGTCACCTAATACTACAACATATTTCATATATTAAATTTCACCCTATACTATCCTTCTTGGGAGAGGAGTTTCTTCCTCCACACCCAGTTCATGTCTGTTTTTATGTGAATCAAGCAATTGTTCAAAGGTAATTCCGTACGTTCTTGCAATGTCAAGAGCAAAGCTTCTTCCTTGTGGTGGAGATTCGACAATCTTGTACGTTCTCTTGGAGCCTCTGAATGTCTTAATGCCTTCTTCCGTCATTACCTCCATTTGCTGTTCTTCATCAACACCTGCCACAAGGCTTACTAGGTTGCTGAGGGCAGACTGTTTGTTAATCTCATTCAAATCTTCTGCAAGTTCATGCATATGGGTTGCAAATACGCCTCTTGCACCGATGGTTCTGAGGTATTTCATGATTTCCTCAGCAATAGTCAGGCTTTCCTGGTGGCTGGTACTTGACAGTGATTCGTTCATGAGTATCATGCTGTACTTTGTAAGTCTTGGCAGAATGCCTTCAAGCCTTACGCACTCTTCACCCAAACGGCCTTCGCTGATGGAGTTCTTCTCAAGCTCAGGGAAGTGAGTGTATATATTATCCACAGGACTGATTTTTCCTTCGGTGCCTGGTATTGGAAGACCAGCCTGGAACAGAATCTGCGCAATGCCAACTGCTCTTGTAAAGGTGGTCTTTCCGCCCTGGTTCGCACCAGTAAGTATGAGCAGTCTTCCCGGGTCGTCGCACATTCTTGCATTGTTGGTGACGATAATGTTGTGAAGTGCCTTTATTCCAGTATCGGAGAGAATTCGTATAGCAAAGCTTGCATCGTAAAGATCCTTTACTATAAATACTCTGTCTTCCGCTGGCATTGGAGTAGGGAAGCATACAGGCATTCCGCCTTCCAAGAGGTTGCGTGCCAGGTTACTGCCGCCGATGTAGTAGTAGACTTCTGGAACCAAATCAAAAATGAATGCGGTTTCAACCCAGGCAAAGCGGTTGAGTACCATGGCCATGTGTCTGAAAGTATCTTCCATGACATAAGCCAGGTCCCTCATTATCGCTTGGTCAAGAGCATTGGCTGTAGTATCTTTAAGAATTGAATAAAACGTTCCAATTCCATGATACATTTCATCATTTCGTCTAGTTCCAAAAATTGACGTTAAGAGAGCCTTGTTTCTAAAAGGTTTTGGTTCAATGGACAACAAAACAGCCTCGGTTGGTCTTAATTCATGGTCCAGATTGACACCAAGAGTTACACCGGACATTGTCTGCAGCTTTTCATGCAAATCAGGCAAAAGTCTTACCAGTTCCTTATATCCTTCGTTTTCTACAATGCTGGAAATAATTGATTGAAGTCTCTGCAGTCCTTCAGATGTGAAATCTCTATCTTTGCTGCAAAAGACACGATGCAGTATCGTGACACACTGGGTGTACACCCTGAGAATTTCGAGTCGCCATGCAATTTTTCTGATGTCGTCGTCATGGGATATGTTGGTTTTCTGCATTTTATTCAGATTGATAACAAGCGGCATCAGTTCCAGGTCAAAGGCTTGTTGGATTTCCGGATAGTCAAGAAAATCCTGAAGGATATCTTGTCGATACTTGATAATTTTCTCGTCGAGAACCATGTCCATCAAGCGGGCTTTAACGTAGGGTCTGCTTTCATTTTTTACTTCCATGCCTTCTAGTAGCATTTCCACGTTCATGTCTCTTTCTAGAAAATCCTGATTATACAGTTTGCCATCACCACTTCTTATCCTGTCTTCCATTTTCTTACCTTCGAAGTAGTCAGGCCACAAGAGACTGAACATAAACTTTTGATCCATTCGTTTCTCACTCCTGTTTGACTTTTTTACTTTAAACCATTATATCATGTGACATATTCAAAATCAATGAAGCAGACCGTGCATAAAAGATTAATAAACCGTTACCAAAAAAAGAAATTTATTTTTGTAATTTACAGATACTGTAACATTAAGTAAGATAAGGATAAAAGGAATAACGAAATTAAATACAGAAATGGAGTGTATTGTTGTGTTATTTAAAAAAGCGTCAGTATTCTTTGTTTTGTTGTTAACTTCATAATCCCGCTTGATTGAATAAATGAAAAGGGTTTGATTTGATGTCTTCCGGTTTCCTTAACTGGAAGACTTTTTATTCCTTGCATTGATATAGGAAAATGTTGTATAATATACTAAATATTTTGAAAGTGGGTGGAGCTGACGTGAAGTGTCCTTACTGCAATCATTTGGACGACAAGGTAATAGACTCAAGGCCTACGGATGAACACACCGTTATACGCAGGCGTAGAGAGTGTTTGGCTTGCGGATCCAGATATACTACTTATGAGAAGATTGAGAGCACCCAGTTGTTCGTGATTAAAAAAGACGGAACTAGACAGGCCTTTGACAGGTACAAGCTTATCTCTGGTGTAATGAGAGCCTGTGAGAAAAGACCAATTAAGCTCAAGCAGGTGGAAGCGCTTGCAGATGAAGCAGAACAGTATTTTTTGAACTCTTTGAAGAAGGAAATTTCCTCCAAGGAAATTGGAGAATTTGTAATGGAAAAGCTTAGGCATCTTGATCAGGTGGCTTATGTAAGGTTTGCATCCGTATACAAGGAGTTCAAGGATATAGATACTTTCATGGAAGAACTAAAAGGAATTATGCAGAATAGCACAAGAATTGAATAAATAAGATCTAAAGCTGAATATGATTTTCATCCCCCCAGAATATTGCAGGAATGCTGCAATGATGGAGGGTTTTTTATTTTCAGAAAGGATATGTCATGTATAGTTTGAAGAGGATTTTGGAAATAGCTTTGTCAGGAAAACACAACTGCATGCTTTTTGGCAGTGTTGATTTAATGCCAATCACATGTGAAGAGTTTTTTGTTTCTTGCTATTCACCCTGCAAATGTGGTCTTCTTTTCAGGAGAGATTGTACATGCACGGATCTGGACATACAGTACACATTTGCCAATATTCCATCCAGACAATTAAACTCATCGGACATGTACGTGCCGATTAATGATTTGAGACAGGATGTGGATCATGAAAGGATAAATACTGTTCACAGGATACAGGAAAAGCGGTATGAAAGCAATTCGTTCAAGTTTAACGGAAGCCTGAGTAGAAACGGTTTTGAAAAGTATTGCAGGATGGATTTGGAGGCACAGGAGTTTATAAAAGAGGCACAAAAAATTTATAGATGCAGCATGGTAGACATGGACAAGGTGTTCAGGGTGTCAAGAACAATAGCGGACCTTGATTTACGAGAGACGATATCCAAGTTTGATGTGGCTGAAGCTTTGGGTTATGTATCGTGTTATATTTATTTAAAAACTACTACTATATAATACGAGGAGGATTGTTTAATGTATTCTGATAATCTTGTACATATTTGGATTACTTTGCTTGGAAGACCTGCAAACAAAATTGCGAGTCTGCTGGTAGAAAACTATGGGAGCTTGAGAGAAGCTTATTTGGTTAAAAGTTATACTGATGTGACTTGTGAAATCAGGAATAATCGGTTATTATGTCAGAGACTAATGGATGAATCCATTAAGGACAGGGCAGCAAGGATTTACGAAAGGGTTTTGGAAAAGGGTGTCAAAATAACGCATGTTTTCAGGGAGGATTATCCTGAGGATTTGAAAAATATATTTGACCCACCATTCGTTTTGTACTATTATGGTAAATTGCCGGATAAAAACACGACTCTCTTGTCGGTTGTGGGTTCAAGAAAGTGTTCCGCATATGGAAGAAAAGTCACATATGACATGTGTTTCAATATTGCAAAACACGGTGTTGGAATTGTAAGCGGGATGGCAAAAGGCATAGATGCCAGAGCTCATGTGGGATGTCTTGATGCAAATGGATACACAATTGCGGTACTGGGAGGAGGACCTGACAACATTTATCCTTTGGAGAACGAGGTTATATACTACAGGATAAAAGAGAACGGACTTGTTCTTTCGGAGTATCCGCCGGGCACAATGCCGCTTAAGCATCATTTTCCAGCAAGAAACAGAATCATCGCCGGTCTTGGCAAAGGGCTTCTTGTGTGCGAGGCAGGAAAGAAAAGCGGCGCCATGATAACTGTGAACTTTGCAATAAATGAGGGAAGAGATATATTTTCCGTACCTGGCAATATTGATTCGAGTTACAGCGAAGGCTGCAACAGCCTGATAAAGGCTGGAGCCTGTATCGCCACCAGCTTTATCGATGTGTTGGAAGGTTTGAATTTGATTGAAGGCAGGAAAATTGCCGGGACTGTCGGCTGGCTGAATGGTTTGGACAAGGAAGAGGCAATGGTTGCAGACTTGATTTACAAAGGTGTTAAAATCGAGGATATTTGCAGCAAAACCGGGTTGGACAGCGCAAGAGTCGTTGCGATTACGACGATTTTGGAAGTGAAGGGTATATTGGGAAGGGATAGACATGGTAATCTGCACGTTGTAATATAATATTGATGGAAAATGCGGATTGTGCTATCATGAGTTGGTTTTAAATTAAGCAAACATATTTGGAGGAAAGTAAAAATGGCTGATTATCTTGTTATTGTGGAGTCGCCCACAAAAGCAAATACAATAAAGAAGTTTTTAGGCAGAAGCTACAAGGTCGAAGCGTCGGCCGGGCACGTAAGGGATTTGCCAAAAAGCAAATTGGCAATTGATATAGAGAATGATTTTGAACCTCAATATATTAACATAAGAGGAAAGGGTGACTTGATTAAAACCCTTAAGAAGGAAGCCGGAAAGGCAAAAAAGGTATATCTTGCAACGGACCCGGACAGGGAAGGAGAGGCCATTTCGTGGCATCTGACACAGTTGCTGGATATTGATGCCAATGAGCCTTGCAGGGTCACATTCAATGAAATCACAAAAAATGCTGTTTTGGAAGGTTTTAAGAATCCAAGACCGATAGATATGAAGCTGGTGGACACTTATCAGGCACGACGTGTTTTGGACAGGATTGTTGGCTACAAGATAAGTCCTGTTCTGTGGAAAAAGGTTAAAAAAGGACTTAGTGCGGGAAGGGTGCAGTCTGTTGCCACAAGACTTATATGCGACAGGGAAGACGAGATAGAAGCCTTCGAGCCAAAGGAATACTGGTCCATTACCGCTCTGTTGTCAAAGTTTGGCAAAAAGGATAGGTTTGAGGCCAAATTCCACGGAAAACAAGGTGGAAAAATAGAGGTTGAAAACGAGGAACAGGCAAAAACAATCTACGATGAAATAGAAAACAGTGAGTTCAAGGTTGTTGATTTAAAGAAATCTGAAAGAAGAAGAAGTCCAGCGCCACCTTTTACAACCAGCACTCTACAGCAGGAGGCATCCAGAAGGTTTGGGTTCCCTGCTTCAAAGACGATGATGGTTGCGCAGATGCTTTATGAAGGAATTGATTTGGGTGGAAAACAGGGTGTTACCGGTCTTGTTACGTATATTAGAACGGACTCCGTAAGGATTTCGGACAATGCTCAAAACCAGGCTCTTGAATATATTAAAGGCAATTTTGGAGACGAGTATGTTCCAAAAAAGAAAAGAGTTTACAAAAACAAGAATCAGGCCCAGGATGCTCACGAGGCAATAAGACCAACTTATCTTGAGCATGCCCCTGGCAAGATAAAGGACAAACTGACAAACGATCAGTACAAATTGTACAAACTGATATACGAGAGATTCATCGCTTCCCAGATGGCTGAAGCAGTTTATGATACGGTTAGTGTAGACATACTCACATCAAAAGGAGATTATCTTTTCAAGGCTTCAGGTAGTACATTGAAGTTCAAGGGATACACCGCAATATATATGGATTCCAAGAGCGATAACAATGACGAAAATGAAGAGGATGGCAACAGGAAGCTGCCTAAACTGGAGGTTGGCGAGGTTCTAAATCTTGACAAGCTGGATAAAAAGCAGCACTTCACACAGCCTCCACCAAGGTATACGGAAGCATCCCTTGTCAAGGCTCTGGAAGAGCACGGCATTGGAAGACCTAGTACTTATGCTCCTACAATTTCGACAATTCTGGCAAGAGGATATGTCAGAAGGGAAAAGAAGGTCCTGTTTCCAACGGAACTCGGAAGGATAGTTAATGACCTTTTGAAAAAGAGTTTTAATGACATTGTAAACGTGGAGTTTACGGCAAATATTGAAGACAGGTTTGACAAGATTGCCGAGGGAGAGGAAAACTGGGTTTCTGTCATCAGGGATTTTTACACTCCTTTTGAAAAACAGGTACAAATGGCTGAGGAAGAACTGGAAAAAGTAAAGATTGAGGATCCTGTAAGCGATGTACCTTGCGACAAGTGTGGAAGAATGATGGTGTACAAAACCGGCAGGTATGGAAAATTCCTGGCATGTCCCGGATTTCCCGAGTGCAGGAACACAAAACCAATCGTTGAAGAAGTAGGTGTTGACTGTCCTTCCTGCGGCAAACCTTTGATATACAGGAAAACAAAAACAGGACGTAAATATGTGGGTTGCTCGAACTATCCCGATTGCGAATTCAACTCTTGGAATGTACCCACAGGTGAAAAGTGTCCCGAGTGCGGTCAGCATCTTGAGTATGTGAATAGGAGAAGCGGCACGCAGATTGCCTGCAGCAACAAGAAATGTTCCTACAAAATGGATGTTGTGGAGAATAACGATAAGGGTTGAGGCATATGGACAAAAAAATTAATGTTGTCGGAGCGGGTCTTGCTGGTTGCGAGGCTGCCTTTCAGATTGCTGAAAGGGGGATCCCGGTAAAGCTTTACGAAATGAAACCGCAAAAGTTTTCTCCTGCACATAAAAGCGAAGATTTAGCAGAACTGGTTTGCAGCAATTCCTTCAAGGCTCGCAATATTGAAAACGCCTCCGGGCTGTTGAAGGAAGAAATGAAAGCTTTAGGATCGTTGATAATGGATTGTGCGTTAAAATCCGAGGTTCCTGCAGGAGGTTCTTTGTCTGTAGACAGGGAGCTTTTTTCCAGACTTGTAACTGAAAGAATTGGAAGTCATCCTTTGATAGAAATTTCAAGGGAAGAAGTAACAAGGATAATAGAGGATGAAATAACGATATACGCAACAGGGCCTTTGACCAGTGACGCTTTGTCACAAGAATTTGCTGGGCTTTGTCCCTCTTTGTCATTTTTTGATGCGGCAGCCCCTATTGTATTTGCTGAATCCATTGACATGAACCATGCATTCAGGGGTTCCAGATACGGAAAAGGGGATGATGATTATATAAACTGCCCCCTTTCCAGAGAGGAATATCTCGAATTTTATAACAACCTCATAAATGCTGAGACTGCTTTTGTTGAGGATTTTGATGACATAAGACTTTATGAAGGATGCATGCCAATTGAAGAAATGGCAAAAAGGGGAGTGGACACATTAAGGTTCGGTCCTTTGAAGCCCGTTGGCTTCGACAAGAAATACTATGCAATTGTGCAGCTCAGACAGGAGAATCTGGAAGGCACAATATACAATATTGTTGGTTTTCAGACAAGACTCAAGTTTGGAGAGCAGAAAAGAGTCTTCGGACTTATACCGGCTCTTAGAAATGCCGAGTATGCAAGATATGGCGTCATGCATAGAAACACATACCTTAAGTCTCCTGGCTTTTTGGACAGAACGTATAGGGTAATAGGAAAGAACATGTACTTTGCCGGACAGATTACCGGAGTGGAAGGGTATATGGAATCTACGTCCTCCGGACTTGTGGCAGGCATAAATGCCGCAAGACTTTATCAGGGCAAGACGCCAGTTGTCTTTCCTGTATCGACAGCTATTGGAGCTCTTGCAAATTATGCAGCAAGCTACCCAGGCAAGGATTTCCAGCCCATGGGAATCAATTTTGGGATAATTGCCAGTGGAGACATTGGGATAAAAAACAAGGTGGAAAGAAGAAGAAAGATTTCCGAAAATGCCCTTGTGGAAATTGAAAATATCAAGAAAAGCTTGAACGGTTGACAAGAGGAATGTGTAAACATATAATACAGGGCATTGGGACAAGTACACGATATTGAATACAGGGGGATCGAAATATGGATGCTAGATGGATAAGTATTGAATACAGTAGAGTGGAAAAAGGAGTTAATCCTTGGGAGAATCAGAGCACTGCTGATTACAGGAAGTCGCCTTTAAAAAACGGTGGTGGTCTGCCAATATTTAGAAGGGAATTCAAAGTTTCGAAAGAGGTAAAAGAAGCTGTTGTTAAAGCAACTGCTTTGGGCATATTTGAGCTCTTTATTAATGGCATAAAGGTAGGAAAGGATGTTTTAAAGCCTGGATGGACCGAATACAGAAAGAGAGTTCTGTATTATGAATACGATGTTAAAGAGTATCTTACAGACGGCGTAAACTGCATAACAGGCATTGTATCTCCTGGTTGGTGGCAGGGAAGAATCAATATTGATACTTATCCAAAGGATAGTGTGGCATTTCTTGCAAGGCTTGATTTTACTTATGAAGACGGCACCACAAACCATATTGGTACGGATGAGGACTGGAAATGCAAAGTAGGTGGCGCCATATTAAGTGCGGACATCTGGGATGGAGAGTTCTACGATGCCAGAGTAGACAATGATTCTTTTAAATATCCCGGCTTTGATGACTCTGATTGGAACCATGCGTTAATCTATACAAACTTTAATGGCGAGGTCACAAAGCATATAGGTCCTGCAATAAGGGAGAGGGAATTTTTGAACATGCTTCCTGTCAGCATGAAGTTGTATGAGGGAATAAGGGACAACGGAACTGATTATGGTGAGGTTGTTTATGTAAATGAGTTTGAACTGGGCCAGGAAGTTAAAATCAGGAAGGGTCAAACCCTTTTGATAGACATTGGTCAGAACCTGGTTGGATGGCCTAGATTCACCGTAAAAGGCAAAAGAGGCACAAGCATTCTTGTGAGATTTGCTGAAATGCTCAATGACAGCGGAGATAAATCAAGAGGCAATGACGGACCGAAGGGCAGTTTGTATACTGAAAATTACAGGAGCGCAAAGTCCAAGATACAATATATCTTAAGAGGGGACGAGTTTGGAGAGACATACAATCCAACCCATGCATTCTTTGGTTTCAGGTACATTGAAATTACAGCGGATGACGACATTGTCCTCATATATATCAAGGCTTGCGTGGTAGGTTCTGATACAAAGGAAACAGGCAGAATAAGAACATCTAATGAGGATGTAAACAAGCTAATCAGTAATGTGATATGGGGACAGAGAGGAAACTATTTAAGCATACCCACCGACTGTCCACAAAGGGATGAAAGACTTGGCTGGACAGGCGATACGCAGATTTTTGTCAATGCGGCATGCTACAATGCGGACGTTCGAGAGTTTTTCCACAAGTGGATGCAGGATATGAGAGACTGCCAAAGTGAGAATGGAGCTTTCCCGGATGTAGCTCCCCGTGTCAGAGTGGTGGGAGAGGGCAATGCTGCATGGGCGGATGCCGGTGTTATTGTTCCATATGTAATCTACCGCATGTATGGAGACAAAAAGATAATAGAGGACAATTTCGAAGCCATGGACAAATACATTCAGTACTTGAGAAGCTTTGGCCTTGGTGGAGGAAATGCGGTATATGGAGACTGGCTAAGCTATGAGCCTACCGACAAGGAATACGTCTCATGCTGCATGTTTGCCTTGAGCACCATGTACATGAGGGATATGGCAAGGGCAATAGGTTCGCAAAAAGAAGAAGAGTATGCAAAACTATATGAGGATATCAAGAAGCATTTCCAGGAGAAATTCCTTGACGAGAATGGAAAGCTTAAGGAAACATCCCAGACTGCATATCTCCTGGCTCTAAAGACATACATGCTGCCAGAATCCTATGTTCAGGAAGCAGCGGACTGTCTGGAGCAGAAGATAAAGGACAACGGATACAGGTTGAGTACAGGTTTTATCGGAACCGGTATATTGAACCAGACATTGAGTGAGTTTGGAAAAAGCAATATAGCGTATTCGTTGCTTCTGCAGACGGAAGATCCATCCTGGCTGTACAGCGTATATCAGGGAGCAACAACAATTTGGGAGAGATGGAATTCATATACAATTGAAAAGGGATTCGGAGATGCTGGAATGAACTCCTTCAACCACTATGCATACGGTGCTGTGTTGGAGTGGATGTTCAAGTACATGGCGGGTATTAACAATGACTTTAACGAGCCTGGTTTCAAACATGTCGTTTTAAGACCAATGCCTGATACCAGAACAAAAGATGAGTTGCCTGAAGGTCAGGAGAACATCACCTATGTTGAAGCGGAGTATGAGTCTGCCAGCGGTCTAGTAAAGAGCAGTTGGAGAATGGAAAACGGAACCTTTGTTTATAACTGCACTGTGCCAACCAGGGCTTCATTGTGCTTCCCCCTTATAAACAAGGACGAAAATTCTACGATAAGAATAAATGACAAGGTTGCTCTCGTATCTGAGTTTGAAAGGGCTGGCAATCGTATAAGAATCAACCTTGACGAACCGGGCAGCTATACCATTGTATAAGAAGGAGTAGTACGAGTTGAAAACACATAAGATAACAGCAATTTTGGTATTGATTGCACTCCTTATTACAGGATGTGCAAACAGCAACGTACCAGCAGATGAAACAACGGAACCGACATTAACTGATAACATTGATAAAACACCGGGAGAAGGGGAGGGACCAACTCCTTCTCCAACAGAAGTTCTTCCTTTGCATGGTCTCAAGATATGCATTGATCCTGGTCATCAGGGCAAAGCGAACAATGAACTTGAAGAAATGGCTCCGTGGAGCAGTGAAAAAAAGAGAAAGATTGCGGCAGGTACAAAGGGTGCAACTACAGGTACACCTGAGTATATGTTGACTTTGAAGATTGGTCTTAAGCTGCGTGATGCTTTGATGAATGCAGGCGCAGAGGTACTTATGACAAGAGAGACTCATGACGTGGACATATCAAACAAGGAAAGAGCTCTTATGTCAAATGAGTTCGGTTCCCATCTTACACTCAGGATTCATTTGAATGGAGTGGACAACAAGGATGTACACGGCATGGAGATATATATTAGGGACAAGGGTGACGGCAGTGAGGAAACCAAGGCACTTGCCAACTATGAGCTTGCAATTGCAAACATGCTTATGGAGAAGCTTGTAAATGCAACAGGGGCCGCAAATAGAAATGTCCGAAGAAGCGACAATTATACAAGTATCAACTGGACAGAAGGTCCGTGTATGATACTCGAGCTTGGATATTTGACCAATGAAGAGGAAGAGAAGAAGCTTGTAAGTGACGAATATCAGGATACAATTGTGAATGCAATTGTAGAGTTTCTCAAGGAGAATGATGTAACCAAAAGATGAAGGAAAAGAATTTAACGGAAAAGGCTTTCACATTGTTGTCAGAAAAGATACTGGATCACGAAGCAATCAGCAAGGTACGTGAATTATCCAGGGACAATGGGGAGCCTTTTGTCCGTTTTTTTAAATGTGCAGACTTTTTAAAGGACTATCGCTTTTATAATTCGTACAAGGGCAGACCGGATGGTCTTGGAAGCATTAGAGCCTTCGAAGACATGACGGAATCCAATCTCTATCACTACGTGTACTGGCGCACACAGTTTTTGGAGAACAATTACAAGCAAACAAAACGAGAATACATTCTTGTATACATAAACGAGCTTGTCAATCTGGTGGGTGTAACAAGCGAGGAAGGACTTGCCCTTCTGATTGATTTATGGAACAAATGCGACGAGCTTACTGATCTTGAGTTTTATGACAATATCAAAGACTACTGCATCCTTCATTCCGTAGGTTCTTTCAAAGACATAGTCAAGAGTTTTGATGAAAAGTTTCAAATAGCATCTTACGAAGACAGAATATATTCCGGTGATTATGAAAATACTCTGCCGTATTTCGACAAAATGAGTGCCCAACACAAAATCCTTGGAAGCTCTTTTTACAGAAGTGAAAAAGGAAGATATATTGACAGCGTTTTTGAAGTTGTTATGAAAGGTGTGAGTGAATACTTTTCCCAGAAGGGTATTTCGTTCAATGAAATGCTGTTTGAAAGAAAAGTGGATGTTTACGAGCCTTTCAAATACAATCCATTTGTGAAAAAGGACTATGGATTCACTGAGTACGTTATATCAGAAACGGAAAGATATTTTGTACAAGACAACATCCTGTATGCGGAAAAGCTCTTCCCTGTCAGGAAACATGCAAGACTCATATCTTTCATACTTAAGCATATGGAATCAAGTATAAGGGAAATTCTTGGTGAAAAACCCTTGAAAATATATGATACGAGTCTTTACCAGGACGAAGAGATGCGCAGCATAATAGATACAGGAGAACTGGTTAAGGTAATCCATAAGCAAATAGCTATCGTTATGCATGAAGAAGTTGCTGAACGCAACAGGCAGATTCGGATTAAAGACAAGTTCGATAAGATGAGATCTCTTTCAAGAACTCCCAAAGGAATGATTTATGGTGCGGAGTTATTTCTAAAACAAGTTAAATTCATGGAAAAGGTCGAGTACAATGAAGATGTGGTATTGGTGGATTTTTTAAATGTATATCCTACATATACCCATATGACAAACCAGCAACTGCTTGGCTATTTCTCATGGAGAACAAAGATCAGAAAAGGGATTTATGAAAAGGCGGATATCGGATATATTAAACTGTATCTGAACGAAACAATACTTCTTGCAAATTGTAATGATGAGCTGGATACTCTTTCAAAACTTTTAGACTTCTGGAAAGGTATGAGGAATGTCACTGATATTGATAAACTAATGGAGGACACTATTATTGAGTTCTATGTCCTTAAAGGATTGGACATGCCTTTTGCAGAGGTTTGCGAAAGGTTTCCTGAAGGGTATATTGGCAATACCTTGATTATGGATGAGATTGCTCATGGCAATTACACAAATGTATATGAGTATTTTAACAGAAGGATAAGAATACGTGTTTCAAAGGAAGTTCAGAGTGTTCTAAAAAGGGTTCTTCCCGTTGCTCTTAAGGAGGCGTCAGATCTGCTTGAAAGGGAATGCGCATTTTCGCTTGGAAGTCTATTGCTGGGTAATGTCATAAAAGAAGAAGTGTCCTTTTCGCAACTAGGATACCTTATTGATAAAAAGGAGTGCAGGATTAAAGAGGAAACATATATTAACAAGGGGATTAAGTATACTTTTGAAAATGGTTCCTTGTTCTATTACGGCTGTGATTTTGATAAGAGGGAACAGAAGTTTTGCGAGTATGTCGTAAATATCATCGCCACTGCAGCAAGAAGGTACAAAAAAGGAGATTTTTCAGATATTCCTTTTGATATTATCTTTTCAGGACTGGAAAGATACTCAAAACATGCAGAAATCATTGAATCAATGAGATTTGTGCATATTTTGACCAATGAGGTTAAAAAGATTTACAAGGATGTGAAGATAAAGGAAAAGCAAAGATTGGAAAGCTTTGTTCTTGGTGGAAAAAAGAGATATTATGATCCTGAAGTAGTTCAACAAAACAAGCATCTGCTTTCATTGGTAAGTTCTGAAGCTAAAGAACAAAGGATTTCCAGCAGGCAAACTTATAGGTATGACTACTATAATCCTATTGATTTTTATACTCAGGCATGCCTTCTTGAAGATGTTGATGTATATGAGAAACAGAGAGTCTCTCATGATTATGATTTTGCAAACCGTTACTACCTGAATTGGAGATCAGATGTAAGGCGGGGAATATTCAAGCCTGCAAACAAAAACATGGTTCTTTTGTATTTGTCCGAGCTTGTCAATTTGATAGGAGTTGAGAATGAAGAGGAATTGATGGACAAGCTGATAAAATTCTGGCATGGATACAGCCAGGTTTCGGATAACATCGATGACTTGATCGAGAGTGTCATCATGGATGCATACATTGCCTATGATTTGGAAAAAACCTATTCATTTTATGTGAAAAAGTTTCCAAAGAGATATTATACCATCTACGGGCTGTACAAGATTTTTGAAGGCGACTATGATTGTGCCAGCAAGTACATACTTGAAAAAAGTCCATACAGGGCAAGGGAAAGTGCCTTTGGAAAAGGAAGTGATGGTTATCTTATAGATCTCTGCATGCCAAAGGTGCTTGAAAAACTGGACGAACTCTTTTCTAAATACGACCTTTCTTTGCCTGCATATATATTGGGCGAAAGACAAAAGCTTGAACGTAAAGACGGGATTTTTAATGATTTGCAATACGTCAGATTAAGAAAAGGAAAGAAGACGGCAGTTATAAATGATTATTTGGCATATGAATGGAAGGACGAAATATGCATAAGCCGTTGTGGATACTGTGGTTTAAAAGAATCGACTTATGTTCTATATGGTATCATAGTCAAACTGGCAGAAATTGCCTTGAGAAATCTGTTGTCCTTCAAAGGAACTCTCAAGTCTCCTCTGGATATTACGGATAAAACAAGTGATGAGATAAGGTATTTGATTGAGACCATAGGGGCGGAGAAGCTTGGCGACTGCGTTATGGCAGCTGCTGCAGAAGTTTTGGGAGAAAAAGGAGTATTCGTTGATGATGCGATACCCACTCCCAAAATTGAAAAGGTGGAAATTGATTTTGACAAGCTGGATGATATTAGAGAGGTATCCCAAAAGCTAACTGAAAAGCTTGTTATTAATGATGAGGAAGAAGTTGAAGATGAAATTGCAGTAGCGGAAGAGAAAACAAATGATATTTGTGATATAATTGATGTTTCAGGAGAGAATCCATATAATTCGTTTGTAAGAATGCTGAATGATATTCAGATGCATTTGTTAAAGGCAATAGCCAACAAAGAGGATGCATATTCTGTTGCCAGGAAACTTGGTGTAATGTTGGAAGTTGTTATCGAGGACATAAATGAGGTGGCTCTTGAAACAACAGGCGATACCGTAGTGGATGTGGATTGCACGATAATTGAAGATTATTTAGATGACATTAAAAAAGTTTTGGGAGGTTAACTATATGGTTCCGAAAAGAATTGCTTCCGCAATAATGAACTCACTGAAAGGTGGAGTTGTTCCAAGAGTTGGTCTTGGATATATTGCGGTGGGCAGGGAGAAGGAAATAGATGCCTTGCTTGGTGATATTGATGTTGTGCAGAATGGTGGCGCTTCATTTAGATTTATTGTTGGCAGATACGGAAGTGGAAAGAGCTTTCTCTTACAGACCATTAGGACATATGCCATGGATAAAGGGTTTGTGGTAGTGGATGCCGACTTGTCTCCCGAAAGAAGGTTTATGGGTTCACAGAAGCAGGGCTTGGCAACCTACAGGGAACTTATGAAGAACATGTCCACAAAAACCAAGCCCGATGGCGGAGCCTTGTCCTTGATACTTGAAAAATGGATATATGCAATACAGCAGAAAGTAATGAGGGAAAAGGAACTGTCCGCTTTTGATGCAAAACTATCTACTGAAGTTGAGTTAAGAATATTTGAAACGGTTGGCGAATTGAAGGAACTGGTACATGGATTTGATTTTGCAAAGGTGTTGAGTCTTTACTGGCGTGCGTACAGGGATGGAAATGAGGAAATGAAGAGTAATGTCCTGAGATGGTTCAGAGGAGAGTATACAACCATGACGGAAGCCAGAAGGGATTTGGGTGTGAATGTGATAATTACGGATTCCGACTGGTATGACTACTTAAAGGTGTTTGCGTCCTTTCTTGTTAAAGCAGGTTATAAAGGCTTGTTGATGCTGATTGATGAGCTGGTTAACATATACAAGCTGCCTCACGCAATAACAAGGCAGTACAATTATGAGAAAATTCTTTCCATGTACAATGATACATTGCAGGGGAAAGCAAGTCACATGGGAATCATCATGGCTCTTACACCCCAGTCTCTGGAAGATCCAAGAAAGGGAGTCTACAGTTATGAGGCCCTAAGATCAAGGCTCGAATCAGGCTGGATAAGTACAAACAATAATGGCGACATGCTGGCACCGGTTATAAAGCTTGCGCCGCTTACTCAGGAGGAAACCTTTGTGCTTCTTGAAAAATTGGTTTCCATCCATTCAGGCCTATATGGGTATGAATCAAAGGTAACGGATGAGGATATTGTGGCTTTCCTCAAGATTGAGTTTGGAAGAGTGGGCGCACAAACCTTTATAACCCCCAGAGAGATAATAAGGGATTTTATTGAACTTTTGAATATCCTCTATCAAAACCCGGACAAGACGGTGCAAGAGGTCCTGGGTTCTAGCGGCTTTGAGTTTGCGATATCAGAAGATGATGACGTTTCAGATGAGTTTGCGGAGTTTACTTTATGAATAATGCCTTTAAAAAGCTTGCTCCTTTCATACAGGAGTATATATACAAAAGCAAATGGAAGGAACTGAGAGACATACAGATTGCTGCTTGTGAATGTATTTTCAACACACAAGACAATCTGCTATTGGCATCGGGCACGGCCTCCGGAAAGACGGAGGCTGCCTTTTTGCCCGTTATTTCAAAGATATACAAGGAAAAAATTGATTCCGTTTCGGTATTGTATATAAGTCCGTTAAAGGCTCTGATTAATGATCAGTTTGAAAGACTGATTGATTTGCTGAAGGAGGCAAATATCCCTGTTACCAAGTGGCACGGAGATGCTTCGTCAAGTGGCAAAGAAAGACTGAGAAGAGAACCTGAAGGAATACTGCAGACAACACCCGAGTCGCTAGAGGCAATGCTTGTATTGAGACAGCATGAAATAAAGTATCTGTTTTCTGATTTAAGATACATTATCATTGATGAGGTTCATACCTTCATGGGAAGTGGCAGGGGGATTCAGCTCCTTTGCATCCTTGAAAGAATTCAAAGAAGCATAAACAGAATACCCATACGCATAGGATTGTCAGCCACTTTGGGAGATTACACATACGCCAAAAAGTTTTTATGTGCTGGAACACACAGAGCGTGTCAGGTTCCCATGATTGAGGAAAAGGGAAGAAGGCTTAAGCTTTTTGTGGATTTCCAAAAGGAAGAGGAGTTCTTTATGGATTTGTACAAAAGGACATTGAACAGGCAATGCATAATATTCTCAAACAGCAAGGCAGAAGTGGAAGAAAACATTGCTAGTCTGAGGAGAATTGCCAAAGAGATGGGGACAATGGATGTATACAAGGTTCACCATGGCAACATATCAAAATCCATGAGGGAGGAAGCGGAGACGGCCATGAAGATGGAAGAGGTAAAGACGGTGGTTGGAGCTACTCTGACTCTGGAACTTGGTATTGACGTGGGAGATTTGGAGATGATTGTTCAAACAGGTGCACCGCTAAGTGTATCCTCCTTTGTTCAAAGACTTGGAAGAAGCGGTCGAAAAAGCGGTGTAGGAGTCATGTATTTTACTTTTAGGGAGAAACCAGGCTATGGCAACATGCCTATAGACAAGATAGATTGGGAGCTTGTAAAATGCATAGCAATTATTGAGCTATATTTAAACGAAAGGTGGATAGAGGCTGTAGTCCCAGGAAAATATCCATACGAAATCCTTCTTCATCAGACGCTTAGCCATGTTGCTTCCGTACATGAGACAAGGGTAGCAAAACTTGCAGAATATATTCTGACACTGAGTCCCTTCAGAAACATATCCCAGGAAGACTACAGAATCATGCTGCTTAAAATGATCGACGACGGGCTTTTGGAAAGAACGGAAGAGGGATTCCTGCATGTAGGTTCTCTTGGAGAAGCAATCATATCAAATTTTGATTTCTTTTCAGTGTTTGAAACTGCCATAGAGTACTCCGTTATTTATGAGAACAGGGAAATTGGACAGGTTATGGTTCCTTACGAAGAGGAAGAAACCTTCTCCCTTGCAGGGAGAGCTTGGCAGGTTGTTTCAATTGACAAGAATTCGCATGTTATTTATGTAAAACCTTATGATGAGCATGCGGAGAGCAAATACAAATCATACATTAGGTTGATAGTCCCAACGAAGCTGGTAGAAAAGGTGTTTGAGGTATTATCATCGGATAAAACTTATGGATATCTCGGCAAAAGGGCCTTGGACAGACTGGTTTCATCACGGAATATGTTTGCAGCTATAAGTATTAAAGACGATGTGGTTCAAACAGGAGACAAGTGTTTGTTTGTGCCGAAGCTTGGTACAAAAGAAATTATGTATTTTTCCCATGCTTTAAAGATGCATGGGTATCGAAATGAGATTTGTTATGCAAGCTTTGTACCAATATATATTTCAATACCAGACAGTTATGCAAAGGATGTAAGAGCTGTTATAAGGGAGATTGTGAAAAATAAACCAGACAAGTATGACTTTCATGTAAATGTTTATAACTTGGGTGGAAAGCTAAGAAAGTATTTGCCCGATGTCTTGACGAGGAAGGAATTCATTACAGATTATATTGACGACTTGCGATGTTAATGAAGGATAAGTGTTGCTTCCAACAATGGGTATGGAAGTTGGATGAAGAAGTTAAGGTTGTAGTGTTTGAAAAAACATATTGATTAATATCAGGAATTGGATATAATATAGGTGTACCTTTAAACTGGTCCAGAGAGACGGGTAAGGTAACGACATAATTATGGGATTATTATGATTGTTTCGTGCCCTCTCTCCAGGTACGGAACAATTTTTTTTGCAAATTTGCGGAAAGGATGACTTATGGAAAAGGCATTGATAATGGACAAGGACGCCATGAACAGAGCTCTTACCAGAATTGCCCATGAAATTGTTGAGAAGAACAAGGGCGTTGAGGATGTTGCTCTGATTGGAATACAGAGAAGAGGCGTTCCTTTGGCAAAAAGAATAGCTCAAAAGATTGAGGAGATTGAGAATGTAAAAGTGCCGCTTGGCGTTCTTGATATTACATTCTACAGGGATGATCTTAGTTTGTTGGCTGCACATCCTGTAATCAATGGAACTGATATTGGGTTTCAGATTGAAGGAAAGAAAATCGTCCTGGTGGATGATGTAATCTACACAGGCAGGACGGTACGGGCGGCAATTGAGTGCCTGTTCGATTTGGGAAGACCTCAGATGGTACAGCTTGCGGTCTTGATAGACAGAGGTCACAGGGAACTTCCTTTCAGACCTGATTATGTTGGAAAGAACATTCCTACCAGCAAGTCGGAGGTGGTCTCAGTGCAGGTGGTGGAAATTGACAGTATTGACAAAGTAACGATAAACGAGGGTTAGTTATGAAGCATTTGTTAGGTTTGAAAGATACATCCAAAGAAGAGATTGAAAACATTTTGGAAACGGCAAGAGGCATGCAGGTAATTCTTGATTCGAACATCAAGAAGGCACCTCATTTGAATGGAAAATCCATAGTTACTCTTTTCTATGAAAACAGTACAAGAACCAGGCTTTCTTTTGAATTGGCATCGAAATATCTATCCAGCGCATCTGCAAACATTGCAGCAT
>DUPL01000117.1 GCA_012838385.1 Clostridiaceae bacterium | reverse complement strand
TTTGCTGAGTAACTACTGCGTCACTTGCCGACGTCTTCTTGTAGCTGCCCTTCCATTCATAAAGAAAAAGCTGCATGCTGTTTCTTTGAATAAGGGCATTTGTAACAAAAAACTCCACACCATCATATTCTGTTGTAGCATGAAACCTTATGCCCAGGGTTTCGTTTGCGGCCATGGGCAGGTTTACAACCTTGTCTCCTTCGTTATACAAGACAGCAGAAGTGCGCTGTCCCTCAATAAGACCTCCGTGCATCTCTTCTCCTTCCTTTCCTGCGATGACTGTAAGCAATACAGCTAGTACTAGACTTATACATAATAAAAAAAACTTTCTAGAAGACATCTTTTCACTCCCTAGTATTTATTCAATTGGATATATATCGATCCATAAATACTTTTACACATTATATTTCTACTGAACAGAACTACCTAGTTCAGAATAACAACAATTTTGAAATAATAATTGTATTATTATCGCAAATATTTGTATAATAGTTTCAAACGAAGCATTCCATTCGATAACTGTGATCATCAGTGGTTGAAGATTTTCTACATTTATCCCTGTATTTTGTTGGTATATCGCCAACTTCATTTTTGAACACTTTTGAAAAATGAGAACAGTCAAAGAAACCGCATTCAAGGGCTATGTCTTGTATTGGATTATCGGTGAATTCAAGCAGAAATCTTGCCTTGTCAATTCTGCATTTTAGTTGATACTGAATGGGAGTCATCCGGCATATTTTTTTAAAACTTCTGAAAAGACAGGATCTGGACATATTGAACATGCTGCAAAGGCTATCTATGTACAATTTCTCACCCATATTCTGATATATGTATTCCATGCACCTCATAACTGCCACCGTATACGAATCGGCGGGCGACTCAAGTTTGCGAAATTGCTCACGGGAAATGTAATTTGACAGTGTGGCAAGAACATACAAAGTCTTGGATATTTTCATTATTTCCTTTCCAGGATAATCACATTTCTGCAAAAAATCCAAATCTTCCAATTCCTCTTTGAGCTTTTCTATTCTTTCCCCATCAAGTTTCAAAAACATATCCTCATTAGAGCACAACCTTATAAACGGCTCAATTTCAAAAAGGAGCACAAAACCAGATAAGTTGGCCAGTTCGTTTGAGTATCTTATCATAAAATCCTTGTGTAAGAGGATGTGGAATATTTCCATATTACCTTTAGCCCAGTAACCATGCCTTACATACGGAGGTATGACAAACACGCATCCTTCATGGGCAGAATAATTATGCTCATTCAGGTAATGGCGTCCGTTTCCTTTAGTAACAATATTGATTTCATAGAAAATATGAGAATGCATGTTTATCGGAATCTTTTCCGTATTGTGATAATAGCACTTTACCAAATAGAAAGGTGTCCTATTGAATATTCTCTCGTTTTCCCAAAATATCGTATTATCATCAGGTAGCATTTCGGGATAATCACGGGTTGTCATGTTTGATGGCACATCCTTTGCATTGTTTACACTTGTTTCTTATTAACTTAATCATAACAATCAAAAAGAAAATCGTCAACATTTGGATGAGCAAAAAGCGGCACATATAAATGTGCCGCCTACTCATTTAAAATCCATTTCTACCCATGCCGCCATAGGATACTCCTCATCCCAGGACTTTCCACAAGATGCATAATCAACAAGAACCAAATCTCTTTCTTCCGTATGTAGAACAATTGCCAGATTTGACTTAAAAGCTACATCCGACACTTCATAGTTGTCGAGCACATATCCATCCTTGTCAGTATTTACATGTATCGCTTCATCAAACCTATTTGATTCAATAAACTGGTCTACAGCCATAACAATAGGCCCTTTGACAAATACGCCATAACGTCTTTCTCTCTGCTCTGCTTCCGGAAGAATATCTGAATCTTTTAACAACCTTAGAGGCATTGTCATATGAATCTCTACTACATCTCCCTTTTTCCACTTGCGCATAATGCATGTATCATGAGTCTTCCCATTGACTTTTATTATTGTTTTTTTGCTTTCTGACGGAATTCTAAAATTAATCAGGAACTCCTCTTCTGTTTCCATATTTATCTCAACTTTTACTATACCAGCAAATGGATACGATGATACAACATCAAATACTATGTTTCTCCCTTTGGGCGTGGTTGTCTTTATACTTCCAGTAATATATTGAGCAAAATAGAATCCATCTTCAGTTCTATACACACTTGACAATGCAGCCAATGCAGTTCCCGCCGCAGCTATGGCCATACAACAACCATAATATGTATCATCAATCTTTTGGTATCCACCTATTTTTTCACCGCGTACACCCATCCTAAGCGGGCTGTAACTATCAAACCACGGTATGGAATTGTCTCTTGATTTCTTTTCCGTATTTACAGCTCCGAGAAGCGCATTGTACACAGATTTTTCAATATAGTCCAAATACTCTTTTTTTCCTGTAACCTGAAAAAGCAGTTGACACAATTTTATCCATGTAACTGTAACACAGGTTTCCTGCATGATACCGGTAAAGTCAGGATTAAACTGATTTACCTTGGAATTATCGAAAAGTTCATGTGTACAGCCTGCAGAACCTATGACTGTAATATCTGACTTCTCTACATTTCTTGCAAAGTTTTCAGCAGCATCAAGATATTTCTTCTCTCCTGTAACCCTGTAATACCATAGAAGACCTTCAAAACATGACATCATCTCATATGCTTTTGTAACAGGAAACTCAAAAGGCATAAGTCTGTTTTCCAAGCAAGCTTCAATAATATTGAACCCGTCTATAAAGCCACAGTCGATTATATGTCTTGAAAAATCCAGATATCTTTCATACCCTGTAATTACATAAAGCCTTACAAAGGGCTCTAGAATTGAACTTGAGTTGAGAGCTTTCCATATAATACTGGTTTTAGTTATGGGTAATTTTCCATCTTCGGATGGACCTATCTTTGATATTATGTAATCTGCGTGCCTTGTCATTGCCTCCACAATTCTTGATTTCAATTCACCATCACGGCAAATGTCCAGGAAATAAAACATACCGAGCATAACATACTTCCTGCACCACATATCCCATTCGTTAAATTCTTTTTCAACAGAATAAGTCGAAAACCTGCCCAAATCATCCTGCGTTTCAAGCATGTCTCTGACTGATTTTTCAATAATATCATACAATTCATTATCCTGAGTATAAATATATGTAAGAGAGGCGCCTCTCATCATCTTTCCCCAGTATTCTCCACGCCAGCTCAGTTTTTGATCATCAACGTTTCCAAGCTTGAACTGCTTGATAAAAAGTTTCCAATATTGTATGTCTTTTAATTGGTTTTCCTGTATAAATCTGATCGAATCATCGATTACACCCTGATATTTCAATGAACCTTCGGGCAGCATTTCCATCTTGTAATATATCATGCCTTTCTCCTTTACTAACATTGTTAACCTTCCTTAAAACAATACCATGGTCGCCTAAACTATAATTGTATTTTTATCACAATTATTTGTAAAATAGTATCAACAAACAATACTTGAGTTTTTCAAAATAACCTTGTATTATGTATAATAAAAAAGAATGGAGAATACCATGATACACGATTTGCATTCCCACACATATTACTCAGCCTGCGGAAGAGACAAACCAGAAGTGATTATACAGGCGGCAATAGATGGCGGAATTGAGGTATTTGGAATAAGTGATCACAACTATGGGATTGGAGATAGAAAAAGAGAATATTACGAGCTTCTAACTTCGTTGAAAGAAGTCTACAAGGACAGAATCAAGCTTTTGTGCGGAATTGAGGTATGCACATTAAGAAGAGATCTATATTTAAAAGACGATGAGGACATCTCATGCTTTGACTACTGCCTTGTTGAAAATCTTGATAGTGAGGAAAGCGTTATAAATGGGGATATCGCAGGCTTTGCCAAGAGAGCCGGCACAAAGGTTGGCATTGCCCATACCAATCTGTTCAGATACATAAAAAAGATCGGAAAAGATCCTCTTGAGTATTTCAAAATGCTAGCAGACAACGGCATCTTCTGGGAGATGAATGTAAACTACGACTCCATCCACGGCTTTCGAATACACCAGTATTATCTGGATTTTCTAAAAAACGAGGAAATGCAGGATATTGTAAGAAAATCAGGTGTGGAAATAGGAGTTGGATTTGACGGCCACAGGGTTGAGGATTATCTTCCTGAAAGGGTTGTACATATGTCCAATTTTCTTAAGGAAAAAGGAATTCAAATAGTGGATATCTGACAATCCCCTTACTCAGTGTTTCTAATATAAATCAGTTTAATATTTTCATTTACTGCCACCGATTTGATTTCAAAACAGTTAAGGTGCTTTATAAGCGGGGTAAGTTTTGTAAAACCATAGTTCCTGACATCAAAATCAGGATATCTTTTAAGAAGAGTGTTTCCAACATCACTCAGCGGGCACCAGCCTTCTTCATCGGAGGTGTCATCCACTATCTGCTTTATCGCATCTTTTATAACATCCAGGCTTGTAACGGATTCCAAAGGAATCTCACCGGCCTTGTCCTTTTCCAAGGCTTCGAGAAACACAAACCTGTTGCAGGCTACAACAAAAGCTTGGGGTGTTTTTCTATCCCCCATACCAATTACATACTTGCCCGCTTCTCTTAGCCTTACTGCCAGTCTGGTAAAATCGCTGTTGCTGGACACTATGCAAAAGCCTTCCACATTTTCAGAATACAAAATATCCATTGCATCTATTATCATCGCTGAGTCTGTAGCAATTTTGCCGGCGGTGTACGAATATTGCTGTATTGGAGTAATGGAGTTTGCCAGTAGCAGGTTCTTCCATGATGATAATGAAGGTTTTGTCCAGTCAGCATAGATCCTTTTGTATGTTAGAATGCCTTCGTTTGAAACCTCGTCAAGGATTAATTTTATGTACCTGTCCGATACATTATCTGCGTCAATAAGAAC
>DUPL01000116.1 GCA_012838385.1 Clostridiaceae bacterium | reverse complement strand
TTTTTCATTAACCTCAGTCTCCTCACTCAACTCTTTTATAGTTGCCAGCCTGTTCTTTTCAAGATAGTTCCTGCATTTCTCAAACGCCTCATCTATTGCCAATATGCATTTGGGGCAGTAGGGACTTACCTTGTAATTGAAAGGCTTGCTGCAGTTTTTACAGTATCTTATGCTCAGTGATGACATATTAAAAACTCCTTTTTGTCAGTTCATTATCTACGCAGATTGTTAGCTATACCCTCCATCTCATCACTTATGGACACCAATCTTGAAGATACCTGGTATGCCCTCTGCGCTTTAATCATTTCAGTCAGCTGCTCTGTCAGATCCACATTGGAATGTTCAAGAAATCCTCTTGACACCTTTGCGTTATTTACCTGCTGAGCCTCTCCTGAAGCTTCTGTAACCTGATACAGATTGCTGCCTTCCTCACTCAATCCTTCCGGATTAACAAAGGTAAACACCCCCAAGTCACCGGAAAGTTCTCCATCAGCAACAGTTATTCTTTCCAGATTCTCATCCAGTACAAAGTTTCCGTTGGCAGTGACAAGGTAATTGACATTGTCAATTGTCGTGGTGTAAAAATTACCGGCTCTTGTATACTTTATTCCTTCTTCCGTCTCCACAGCAAAAAAACCTTCTCCATTTATTGCAAAATCCAGGTCTCTGTCAGTACTTTCCAGGGAACCCATTGTAAAGTCCTTTACTACTGCGGACAGCAGAACCCCGTGACCTTTTTGCAGATTGTTGTCCTGGTCCTCTTCCACCGGATTAAGAATTGTCTGGTAAAGAGCATCCGTGAATGTAACTCTTTTCTGCTTGTAGCCGGTCGTATTTACATTTGAAATGTTGTTGGCTATATTATCAAGTTTTTTCTGTCCTGCCTTCATGCCGGATGCTGCTGTATGCAAAGATTGTATCATGACTCACACCTTTATACCTTTCCTATTTCATTGACAGCCTTGTCCAAAGTGCTGTCAATTGTGGTTATTACCCGCTGGTTGGATTCATAAGCTCTTGCCACTTCAATCATACTTATAACCTGCTCAATCAAGTCCACATTTGAAGCTTCAAGGAAGCCCTGTTTGACTTTGGCCTCACTCTCAACAGTCTCAGCCTCTCCAAATGTGTAATACAAACTCTCTCCTTCTTTCCTGAGAAGCGAATTGTCCACAAAGGAAACAACCAGCATTTCGTCCACCAAATCGCCTTCTTCGTCAAAGACCTGGCCGTTTTCATTCACCTTGAAATTGTTTGAACCCACATTGAGACTTCCGTTTACACCTTGCACATAGTAGCCTTCCGCAGTAACAAGCATTCCCTGGTTATCCACGAAAAAGGCTCCGTTCCTTGTATACCTTAAGCCATTGGGCGTCTCGACTACAAAGAAACCGTCTCCCTCAAGAGCCAAATCAGCATTCCTTCTTGTCTCATTAAAGGAACCCTGTATAAACTTGGTAAATACCTCGTCCACATGGACTCCTTTTGTAATTGAGCCAACTATCTCATTCTGCCTCAATACGTTGGGGTCGTTTATCCTCTCAATCAGGACCTCGTTGAACGATCTGGAAAGCATCAAGTCTTCCTTGTATCCCGTCGTTTCAACGTTGGCCACATTATTCGCTATAACATTTATTTTATTCCTCTGTGTCAGCATTCCTGTTCCTGCTGTGTACAGTCCTCTAACCATTTTGAATCCTCGCTTTAGATATTCTCTGTTCAGTAATATAATCGACAAAGGCACAATAAACTTTAGCATTTTTGGTGTCAAAATACAAATCTTTATCAGTTGAATAAAGCCTTCTCCTATGATATATTTACCAAAACATAAAGATACGTACAACAGGAGCTGATGGAATGACAGTAAGTGTAAATTTTGACAAAATCACAGGCAGGATAAAGCCTCTGCACGGAATCGGGAATGCACCACTTCTGGGAACAAACCCGAAGCTGTTTCCCTACCTCAAAGAGGCCGGCATCCCCTATTCACGTCTTCACGATACAGGAGGAAGATACGGCGGTGGCTGTTTTGTTGACATAAACAATGTCTTTCGGGATTTTGACAGAGACCCAAAAGATCCTGACTCCTATGACTTTGCCTTTACCGACTGGCTGATTACCGAGCTTGTACAACAGGGAGTAAAGCCGTTTTACAGACTCGGAACCACCATAGAAAACAGCCACAGAATAAAAGCCTATTACATCTACCCTCCAAAAGACAAACTGAAATGGGCACAAATATGTGAAGGCATAATCCGCCACTATAACGAAGGCTGGGCAAGCGGCTTTTACTACGATATTGAATACTGGGAGATATGGAACGAGCCTGACAACGAACCCAATATTGAGGACAACCCCATGTGGAAAGGCACCATGGAAGAATATTTTGAACTTTATAAAGTGGCCTCAAACTACCTAAAAGACAAATTTCCTCATCTAAAGATCGGAGGGTATGCAAGCTGTGGTTTCTACTATCTTTCAGAAGCCGTGGTGGAGAGTGCAAACTCCTCCACAAGAACCGGTTACTTCATACACTTCTTCAATGAGTTTTTGAAATTCATAACCTCTGAAGAAAACAAATCCCCCCTTGATTTCTTCTCATGGCATTCCTACGCCAATCCTCAAGAGAATATTAAGTATGCGAAATATGCAAGGAAGATGCTGGATGAATACGGCTTATACGACACTGAAACTATCCTGAACGAATGGAATCCAGGCATTCAGTATCGAAGCACATCAAAAGACTGTGCAAATATTGCAGCCATGTTCTGTGCCCTTCAAAAAGCCCCTGTCGACAAAGCCATGTACTACGACGGACAGGTCCACACAAGTTACGGGGGCATGTTCGACCCTGTCAAACAGGACATATTCAAAGCCTACTACGCTTTCTATGCATTCAACAAGCTTTATTTGCTTTCAAATGAAATTGAATGCTCAAGCAGCAAGGAAGGCATCTACACCATTGCAGCTATAGACACAAATACTGCAAGAATTCTAATATCAAATCCGACTGAAAAAGAGTATAATCTTGCAATACAAACATATACAAGAAAAAAAATCACTTCTGTAAGAAAGCACATTGTGGACAGGGATAAAAACTTTGAGGAAACGGATGAAAACAGATTAACTCCTGAATCAATAATTTTGATTGAGTATGAGTTTGAAAGGAATGAAAAGAATGATTGATTTGGTTAAAAACAAAGTGGAAATGCTGGAAGGCGGTTCATTGAAGTATACCGGCATAGTGGATGAAACCATACACCTGGTTCAGGAAAAACAGCTGAAGGACGCCAACTACTGGAAACTGTTTGTCGAGCAGTACAGAAAAGGAAACGTGGACGATCACGACAGAGGCTGGCGTGGTGAATACTGGGGCAAGATGATGAGAGGCGCCTCCCTTACGTATCTCTACACCCAGGATGAGGAACTTTACAACCTGCTTGAAGCAAGTGTATACGACCTCCTTACGACCCAGGACGAGCTGAACAGGTTCTCCACCTACTCTATTGAATGCGAGTTTAGCGAGTGGGATATGTGGAGTAGAAAATATATTTTACTAGGCAGCATGTATTTCCTAGACATATGCAAGGACGAAGAACTTAAGAACAAACTTGTTAATGCTCTTGTAAGGCACGCAGATTACATTATCTCCAAAGTTGGAGATGAAGAACAAGGAAAGATACCGGTAACCAAAACCAGCATTTTCTGGAACGGCCTTAATTCCAGTTCCATCCTGGAGCCTTTTGTAAGGTTGTATGTGCTTACCGGATTTGAAAGATACCTTGACTTTGTAAGACATATTATCAAATGCGGTGGAACGGATGGCTTCAATGTATTTGAGGCAGCTTATGAAAACAAGCTGTACCCCTATGAATATCCGGTCACAAAAGCCTATGAGATGATGTCCTGTTTTGAAGGCCTTCTTTGGTATTACAGGGTAACCAGGGAAGAAAAGTATCTTTCAGCTGCTAAAAACTTTGCAAACAAGGTAATAGAGTCTGACATTACTGTAATTGGTTCGGCAGGATGCACTCATGAACTATTTGACAACTCCATTATCAACCAATTCGACCCAGCATACGATGGAATCATGCAGGAAACCTGTGTAACGGTTACCTGGCTTAAATTCCTATACCAGCTTTTGCAGATAACAGGTGACAAATCCTATGCCGACCATATTGAAGTCTCCATATACAATGCCCTGCTTGGCTCAATAAATACGGAAGGCAATGAAAGAATCAACACAACTCCCGTATTCGACAGCTACAGCCCTTTAAGAAAGGCAAGCAGAGGAAGAGCCACAGGCGGCCTTAAAGACATTGCTCCGGATACCTACTACGGCTGCTGCATTGCAATTGGAGCTGCTGGTACTGCCCTTTCCGCTCTTTCCAGTGTTGGAAGAACCGAAAAAGGTTTTCAATTCAACCTATACTACAATGGAATTATAAAAACGAAGACACCGAAGGGCAATAACATTGAGTTTGGAATCAACACAACTTATCCGGTAGGAGAAGATATAGATATTAATATAAATCTTGATAGAGAGGAGGAACTCACTCTTGATTTCAGGCTTCCTTTTGGTGGCAAACTGTATGTAAACGATAATGAAATTGACACAGATACAGTCACAAGGGTTTGGAAGGCAGGAGACAAAGCTTGTATAAAAACAAATCTTAAGATAAGGCTTCTTAAAGATACCGACATACTGCCTGAAGCTGCAGAAAGAAAAGAAAGATACGGAGTCCTTCTTAGAGGACCCATTGTACTTGCAAGGGATGCCAGAATAAGTAATGATTTGGATACACCTCTTGCATTCCAAACAGACAATGAAGGTTATGTCACAAGCAAGTTTTTAGAAACCAAGGCTCCTTTTAGAACTCTTCTTGCATATGAATTAGAGCTTGAGGGTGGGAAATATACCTTTGTAGATTACGCTCATGCAGGCAGGATATGGGACGAGAACCTCCCTATGGCAGCTTGGATTATTATCAACGATAAAATTTAAGAGGGTAGCTTCACGCAGCCCTCTTAACTTGAAATGTCAAATGTCACAAACAAATCAAATTCATTTTGCTGAGCAGGTCTTTTCTCATATTGAAAGCTTATCTCAAACTTTACACCATCCACCTTGTCTTCAACAACAAATTTGTCGCCCAATACTTCCACATCATATCTTTCATAGGTGTTGTAGAAGTCAAAAAATTGCTTCTTGGTACCAACAGTCTTGTACATAATTCCGTTAACAGACAATTCGGATTCCAATCTGTTGCTTGCATCTATTAATAAATGAAATGGCATGTAAATTTCAACATCTGTATTATCATTTTTAAGTACAGCAACCGGACAAAAGAACGTTTTCATTCCACGAACGAACAGCATATAGTAGTTTAAAAATTCGTCATTCTTGTCAGCCTTCGTAATGAGAACATACTTGTCCTGGTAAACGCTGGCGGAGAGATTAAAGTTTTCATCATCATACTTGTTGATATAGTCTGCAAGCTCTTTGGCTGAAATGTCATCAAGGAACAGATGCTTGCTGCCTCCATAAAGTTTTTGAAGCTTTATGTTTATTCTCAGCTCATCATTTCCGGTAAGTCTATCCTTTGCCTCTATGTAGCTGCCTTTCCTTGTCCCATCGCATGAAGACAAGATTACGATTAGGACCAGAATCAAACATGTAATGATTACTTTGATATTCTTCTTTGACATTACAAATCATCCTTTTTAAAAAATAATCGTACCAATTTATAAGCTAATTTTATTTTTACAGGAAGATATTGTCAATGTCATCTGTAACAACAAACTGTTAATCTTATGCAAACAAATAGTTAATCATATCAGCCAGCGTAAGGTTGTCCACATCAAAAATACGTTCCTTCATGTCAACAACCTTGTAGTCCAATTCAGTGTACTTTAAGAACGACATGAAATCTCCGTCATACCAGGGTGGAGTCCATGTTCCGGATCTTGCAATATGTATATTGGACATCTCAACTCCATCATCAAGGTCCTCAATGTTTAAATATTCAATGTCAAATTTTTCATTCTGCTGTCTGAAAAAGTCCTTGTCTTCATATGTATTGGGGCTGTAGATAATATATGCTTTATGGATCAGACCGTCTATAAAGAGCTTTCCCAGCCAGTTGGCACAGCTTATCTCAAACTCCAAAGAGGCAAGACCCCCATAACCCAAATCAGCATGGGAGTCAAACAAATATACTTCCTTACATTTTGCTCTTTGTGCGATATTGTACGACAGTTTGTGAGAGTCTGAGACAATCATTCTTGTATTCCTGCCAATACGAAACTTTTCTTTGAGCTTGTCCCAGAACACAGTATAGTCATCCAGCTTGAAAAGATCCTTTATGTCTATTCCTCTAACCTTTAGTTTGAAATATCGTTTGTACCATAAATCATGAATGCTTTTTTGGCATTCAATATATGAGTTTAGATAATCTTGAGGGGTCTTGATGAAATAGTCCCAATCTATTGACAAGAGACATCTCATAATCCCGCACCTTCTTTGTTCCCACAATATTTATATATACATTATATCACATTTTACCAGAAAGTGCGGAAACAATTGTCGAAGCAACCTTGTTCAAAGGCACCCTTTTTACAACCGCCCCTATGTCATATGCAGCTTTGGGCATGCCGTATACAACGCTGCTCTCTTCATCCTGTCCTATGGTAAAGTTGCCGTTTTTCTTCATGGATAGAAGCCCCATCGCTCCATCCTTGCCCATTCCAGTCAGAATTACTCCTATTGCGTTCCCCTTGCATATCTTGGCAACCGACTCAAACAAAACGTCAACAGAAGGCCTGTGATTGTTGACCTTGTCTTCCTTAACACAGTTAACCCTGTATACACTTCCAAGCTTGGAGACCCTCGAATGGAAATCCCCAGGTGCAACATACACATGCCCCGGTTTTATAATATCCCTGTCCTCAGCTTCCTTGACTTTGAAACCTGTAGTTTCATTAAGACCATCTGCAAACATTTTTGAGAAAACAGGAGGTATGTGCTGAACTATGACAATGCCCGGCATATCCTTTGGAAGCTCCTTCAATATCTGACGGATCGCCTCTGTTCCTCCAGTAGATGCGCCAATGGCTATCAGGTCGATATTTGATTTTGTTATATCATTCATATGCTCCTTTTCAAGCACCAGTTCCTCATTGTTGTATGGAACCTTTGCCATGGAGGCAATTCTTATCTTCCCAACCAGCTCATTTACAAACAAATCAAGCTCCTCTTTATTGCCAGCCTTTGGTTTGGCAATAAAGTCTACGGCACCTGCATGAAGCGCTTTAAAAACCACATTGCTGACTGAACTGACCACCACAACAGGTATGGGATATTGCGGCATCAGCTGTCTTATGAATTCAATGCCGTTCATCTTCGGCATCTCAATGTCACAGGTCAAAACATCTGGTTTGTATTTCTTTATCTTCTCTACTGCATCATAAGGATCAGCAGCAGTTGCTACCACTTCCAGGTTTGAATATGAAGCAAGCTTTGCAGATAGCATTTCTCTAAAAAACAAAGAATCATCAACTATCATCACTTTTATTACACTACCCACAGAATACTACTCCTTTATATATGGTATTCAATTAATTATACCAAAAGTACTACAGTTTTGAAATGAAGCAAATTTTAACAATTGTGTACAATATTCCATATTATATAATGACACTTCAAATTGTTGAGGCAAAACAATGACGATAGAAATACACGAAGCTCTATGCCAAGAGTTCAAAGAACACATAGGAGAGACAGTAACAGTCTACACTACATCAGGAGGACGTTCAGGAGTTGGTTTTACAGGACTTCTGACACATGCCAACTGCTACTTTATTAGACTGGTAAAACACCTGCGACCTGTTGTATGCCCGCATTTCGATTACAGAAAAAAGAAATGTTATACCTGCAAACAATATAAATTCAAAGGAGTAACCACCATTATCCCCATGGATAAAATAGCGGCCTTTGTACACAGTACAAAAAGTTAACATAAAACATGCACTCTCCATATAATATACTGAATCCGGAAATACACGGATGAAAATGTATAAGGAGGTGCAACATGTATTTTGCAGACAATTTGAAGGATGACCTGATAGACCATATTGGTGAAACAATAACTGTATTCACAAAGAGCGGCGGCGAATCAGGCAGAGGATTTACAGGTGTGCTCCTATCTGTAAACGGATGCCTTGTTAGGTTGACTACTCGCATAGGCCCTGCTCCTGGCTGTGCATTGGGCAACGCTTGTGACTTTTGCTATAACTCAAAGAGATCACGTGGAGATTTCAGAGGCTTCCAGAGAGACATTGGCTCAGTTATTGACATCCCAATTGACAGTATAGCTGCAGTTGTATTCAACGCCGTGTAATTTGGCATTGACATATATTTAAGAGGCTGTTTTCACACAGCCTCTTTTTGTTAGTAAAATCATATCTATAAAGTATTTGTACTTGTCAGCACGTAAGTCATAATTCCAACGATTAGCTGAACTATTTTTGCTATTTGGGCTCACTCATCGTCAGGTAAGAAATGTTTCTTCAAGGCTTCAAAGGTTTCATCACTAATAACATGCTCAATTCTGCAGGCGTCTTCTTTTGCAATGTCTTTATCAACGCCAAGACTTATGAAGAATTCACTGAGCATAATATGCCTTTCATATGTCTTCTTCGCTATTTTCAGCCCCTCACCCGTAAGCATCAAATATCCATTTTCATCTACTTCCACATATCCTTCGTCTTTCAAAAGTCCAATAGCACGACTTACACTGGGTTTTGAATAACCCATATGCCTGCTTACATCAATAGCGCGTACATTTGGACTCCTTAATGATAACAAGTAAATAGTCTCCAAATACATTTCACCGGATTCGTACAGTGCCAAAATACAACCACCTTTCACTTCCTATCACAAATATAGTACCACAAATTGCATGCATGCTCAAAAAAATATTTTTCTATCCTATTGACATTTATACATTGTTGATGTAAACTGTAATCAGTTAGCCAATGCTAACTGTTGTTTGGCAAACAAGGGGGAATAAATATGCCAAAACTTCTATCAACTGTTTTGACAATCTTACTTAATGTAGCACTGTTTGGAGCGCTCATAAGTATATTTGCATATAGAATAAGGAAGAACATGAGGAAAAAGAAGGACATTACAGAAAGCAGCTGCGCACACAGCTGCAGTTCATGCCCAATGAGCACAAGATGTAATGACATGCTGATAGAAAATCCCTTCAAATCATAAACAAACAACGCTTTTTCATTAATGTGGTTAAAACTCTCCATATTCAAAAAAAGGAGCACTATGCTCCTTTTTTATATTTTAGCGGAACCATTATAAGCAGCAATACTAATATTAAAATTTAGAAAATCAGGTACAATGCCATATTTATAACAGTTAGTTAATCCTTCTTCTCAAACAAAATATACCTGTACCTGTCATGTATGTCTTCAGCTGTTTCTATTATCTCATAATTCTCAAACAGCACTGGACACCGTATGTCAGTTATCTTCTCTCGTTTTTTAACCCTTGCAACCACAAAATCAACCTGCTTGTTTGCAATAATCCTTGTCTGTTCGTCATGCATTTCAGGAAATTCCTCATAAGTTATGTTGTTGGTCTGAAAGAATTTCATTTCAGGCTGTATTCCGGAAGCGAAATAAAAACCTCCGTCGACAAAACCGTAGTTCAACATTGTCGCATTTTCCCTCTTGTTGATTATACTTGCAAATTTGTATTGAGGATATTCAAGTTTTCCCCTGAAAAGATACGGCATGCAGTTGTTGAAAAGAAGAACGTATGCAAGGCTGAATATTACAATTGTTCTTTTCATAAGTTTCACATCTTTTAACTTTGGAATCTTTTCAACAATTTTAAGTCTGTACTTCTCCTCAAACAAATCATATAGAGCAATAACTCCAAACACCGTAAAGCCTGTCACTATTAAAAGGTAGTAGTCGTACCATACATTGGAAAAGGTTACTCCCAGATATGAAATGACAAAGGTGACAAGCAGAAATCTTCTTGCGGTCCTGTTCTTTAAATATTTGCTTGTCAAAGCAAATTTGTAAATTCCCAGCACCATAACAGGAAAAAGTACAATATTCTGACCTATGTTCTTCAGTGTGTTAAAAACAAAGTAAACCGGGATAAGAAGCTTTGAGCCGCTATTGTAAAGAAATATGTTGCAGTAAAAATATGTGTAAAAAAGATCATCCAATGCGTTATGGCCATGAAAGTATAATAGTACAGGAGCTGTAACAATCACAAAACCTGTCAATACCATAAGAAGTGATGCAATCAGTTCTCCAAACCTCTTGTACTTAATAAGGCGTACAAGCGAGAATAAAAAGAAGCCAATCCAAAAACCCAGCAGATTAAACTTGAGCCAGAACACAAAACCAACAAAAATACCATTTAAAAACATCATCCAAAGATTATATAATCTTCCCCTCTCCCCGTTGAGATACATATCCAGCATGTAATACATGGATATTGCAATAAGAGGAAGTACAAACTCTTCCACATTGTCTCCCCTTAAATAACATCTGGATGTCATGATAAGCCCCAGAGTAAAAAAGACAATAAAATTGGCCTTTTTCTCAGGCACAAACAAACATGCTGTTTTTCTTGTGTAAATCATGAATACAATGAGAAAAACATATTGTAAAAAATAAACTCCAATAAACGATGTAGTGGAGATGCGGGAAGCTAATGCATGCATAAAAAAAATAACAGGCCCTTTTTGATCAAACAAGTCTCTGTATGGTACCTGCCCTTTTAAAATTCCCTTGCCGATTGTCATAAAGCAATTCTGATCCACCCTGTTATGTATCGGGTAAAGAAATGATGTCATGGAACAAATAGTCAGTAAAAAAAACGCTAGAACAAGTATAAAAGCAAAGCTTTTAAATCTCATAAACCATAGTCCTTCTTTCAAACCTATAATAATCTGGCAGCTCATTATACCAGCTAGTACATATTTTGCCAAGATTGGTGTTAAAAAAACCTCTCCTTGTACATCCGGACAAAACGTTTGCAAATATCCGGGTCAAACTGCGTGCCTGCATGCCTGCCTAGCTCAGCAAGAGCATCATTAATACTCATAACCAGGTTGTATGGTCTTGCGTTTGTCATAGCATCAAAGGCATCTATGACTGAAACAATCCTTGCAATAACAGGAATCGCTTCCATCTTTCTGCCATAAGGATAGCCAGTTCCGTCCCATCTCTCATGATGATGCAGAATCGCTTCCGCCATATCACGAAGAAAAGCATACTGGCTTAGCAGCTCCCATCCTCTTAACGGATGGGTCTTTATCTCTGCCCATTCCTCTTCTGTAAGTCTGCCTTTCTTGTTTAGAATGCAAGCTGGAATAAATCTCTTTCCAATATCATGAATTGCACAAGTAAGTTCAAGCACATCTCCATCGGATTCGGATAGCCCTATAGTCTCAACCATGCCTCTTGAAAGGATCATCATTCGTCTTGAGTGAGCTCTTGTTGTATCGTCAAAGTCGGATATCGACTCTTTAATAATTACAAGGGCCCTGTTTATTTCATCCAATCAATCTTCCCCCTAAGTTTCATTAGCGCCTTGGAGTGAATCTGAGATACCCTGGATTCGCTGACACCCAAAACATGCCCAATCTCCTTGATACTTAGGTCATCGTAATAGTAGAGGGAGATTACAAGCTTTTCCCTGTCGGAAAGGCTATCAATACCTTTAGCCAGTATTTCCTTGAGTTCCAGCTCATCATAACTTTCTTCCGGCAGTTCGCTTTTACTCTCGGAAGGCAGAGACACACATTTCTCAAGCACATCCTCAAGATACATTACATTGTATGTGTAAGCATCATCAAGGGTCTTTTGCAATGTCTCCTGGTCCATATTCAGGTGTTTAGCCAGCTCCTCATCGGTGGGAGGACGACCAAGCTGTATCTCCAAGCTCTCCATGGCGCTCTCAACATTCTTTATTCTCTTCCTAAGGCTTGTGGAAACAAAATCCTGTCTCCTGAGATAATCTATTATTTCCCCTTTTATACGAAGATATGCAAAGCTTTCAAACGGCACCCCCTTGCCTGGGTCAAATCTGTCTACCGCATGTATAAGTCCCATTATGCCGCTTCCCAGAAGGTCATCCAGATCCACGTATTTACTGTAACTGGGCATCATTTTGTATACTATCTTTTTCACAAGAGGCAGATAATTCAGTATCAGGGCATCCCTGTCTTCCTGTTTTTTGTTTTTAGCATATTTCTCCCACATATGTACAGACTCATCTTTAGTTTTCAACATGTACTCCTCCAGACTCGAGATACCTATAACCTATATCACCAATACCATCTTTCTTGTCATAAAACCAGCCCAACAACTCAAGTTCGTGTTTAAGGTAGGCCCTTACCGTACTTGAAATATTAGATACGGTTCTTTCTGCTGCTGATTTGGTTTCCACCGGTCCTACAACCAGTTTGACAGTGTTTTTGTTTGCATTGAATATATTGCGCATAAGAAGCAATTTGATTTGAGAGTAAATGCCCAAAACACTTTCGTTGGAATCGTCGGTCAGGGTAATTACATCAATATTGTGATTTGCAAACTGCTCCACAAAGTTTACTTCTTTTGCGGCAAAGATATAGTATTCGTATTCTGTTTTTGAAATAAATGTTTTTGCTTCCTCAACACTTTCAGTGTCAATAAAAACAGCTCTATCCAAACGCCTGGCAAGTTTTTTGCAGAAGGAATCCGCATCCTTGTAATAGGCGCATGTCAGGACAAATATCAGTCTGTAATTTTTAAAAACCATCTTACGCAAACTGTGTGCCTGATCCATTTTAAAGCCCTTTCTATATTATTCTGTCTGTTATATAACTTAAATTCTCCTCGTTAAGCTCTATAATATCGTCAGGTACATTCTGACCTGTTGTCACATATCCGATACTCTTCTTTGACTGCCATGCAATATTTACAATATTGCCAAAAGTAGGCGTTTCATCCACCTTGGTAACTACCAGCTTGTAATTATCAAGAAACTCATAATTCTTAAGTATATGCAGGCATCCCTTGTAAGAGGTTGTGGCACTCATTACCAAATAAACTTCATACGAGTCACACATTTCAAATAGCGGCATTACCTCTTCCTTTCTTACAGGGTCGGTAGGACTTCTGCCTGCAGTATCCACAAGAATAACATCCTCCTGCTCATGGTTCATGAGTACTTTGCCAAACTCCTCATTGTTTCTTACTACCTCAAGAGGTATGTTAAGAATATCGGCATAAGTCTTTAACTGTTCCACAGCTGCTATCCTGTATGTATCACATGCCACCAGACAGACCTTTGCCTTTTTCTCAAGAGTAAATATGGAGGCAAGTTTTGCAATTGTTGTGGTTTTTCCCACTCCGGTAGGTCCCAACAGGAAAATTATCTTCCTTCTGTATTTTGCAAGCTTTACAGGCATTGGCTCACCAAGATGGGATTGCAACAAATACCTGATGACATCCTCCATTTGAGCGTCTTCCCTTTTTCTGACTATTTCCTCCGCTTCCTTTACAATCTCAATTGCAACCTCTTCCAATACCTCTTCCTCAACCAACTTTTTGACATAGTCATTGTCCTGATACACCTCTGCCCTTGGCTCTTCTTCTTTCACTTCCTTAACTTCTTCAACCTTTTCTTCCACTTGCTCGGATTGAGCACCATTGTTGTTCACGGCATTACTTAAGATAGACTCAAAATGCTCGCTTAGACTGTCAATCTTTGTTTGAAGAAGTTTATTGTATTCATAATCAATGTCAGGCTCGATTTTGGGAGTTGGTTTTCTTGCATCCGCCACAGCAATAACCTCTATCATGGGAGGCTGGAACAGTCCTTTTAAACCCTTTCTCCTTACATTCCTGGTGTTGACAATGACTGCATCGGGGCCAAGAGAATATTTGATTTTAGAAACCGCCTCGGACATGTCCTCCACAAGAAATCTTCTTACATTCATACCCTCTCTCCTCTTCGGTTATATTCCAATTATTTTCTCCGCATGTATTTGTACATCTGGCTCTATCTCGCTGTATGACAGAACCACCAAATCAGGTACAAGTTGTTCCGTCATTCTCTTAAAGTGGTATCGAACAATAGGTGAAGTTATGACAATAGGCTCGATACCTGTTCTTCCCAGACTTTCAATTGCATCCCTCAAGTTCAAAAGTATCTTCTGCAGAACCTGGGGTTCCAGATTCACATAGGAACCATGCTTTGTCTTGTGTATATTGTTAAGTATTAGCTGTTCAAGTTCCGGATCCAATGTAATGGAAACCACCACCTCGTCCTTTCTCAGAAATCTGTGCGTAATGGTCCTTTTAAGACTTTGACGCACATATTCCACAAGCATCTCTATATCTTTTGTGATGATGCCGTAATCTCCCAGCGTCTCCAAAATGGTAGGCAAATCTCTTACCGGTACTCCCTCTCTCAAAAGATTTGCAAGCACCTTTTGAACTTCTCCCAGTGTTACCACGTTTGGCACAACCTCTTCCACAAGAACAGGCTGCGTATTTTTGACAATATCAAGAAGATTCCTGACCTGCTGTCTTGTCAGAAGCTCATGACCATGCCTCTTTAAGACTTCAGTAAGATGCGTTGCAATCACCGAAGACAAATCAATCAATGTAAAACCATACATTTCAGCCTTTGCCTTGTTGTTTTTATGTATCCATTTTGCCGGCAGACCAAAGGCTCTTTCAATTGTGTCCACTCCATCAATACTGTCAGGGGTGTCATCACTCTTTATCCCCAGGTAATGGTCGGGCATAATCTCACCCTCTGCCACCTGGTTGCCCTTTATCTTGATAATATATGTATCAGGATCAAGCTGCATGTTGTCCCTCAGCCTGATTACCGGGATTATCATTCCAAGTTCTGTTGCACACTGCTTCCTTATCATTGTAACCCTGTCGAGAAGATCTCCACCCTGGGATGCGTCAACAAGAGGTATGATATTGTACCCAAATTCAAACTCAATCGGGTCAATTTCCAGAAGGCTGTGCACATCCTCCGGTTTTCTCTTCTCCTTTGCAATCTGCTTTTCCCTCTCCGTCTCAATCATCTCAATTTCCTTTTTCTTGTTTTTATTAATGGTTACCGAGAGGAATATGAATAAGAACCCTAATACAAGCAATGGAATCTTAGGAAAGCCTGGTATTAGGACCATAAAAAGGAGAATGCCTCCGGAGATTAGAAGGATATTGGCATTGCCAAACAG
>DUPL01000006.1 GCA_012838385.1 Clostridiaceae bacterium | reverse complement strand
TACAAGGGCATCCTTACCTATAGGTGGGTCGTTTCTCAAATCATCCTTCAGGGTAAACTCAACAAAACCGTCAAGCGTTTGTCCTTCTTTGGCATACTTGCCATAACGCCTTATGAAGCTGCCTACCGCACGATAACGGCATATTACTTCAAGACCGTCTCCAAAAGGTGTTGCCTTTTTTACCTTCAACGATACGTCTTCCAAATCAGCCGATATATAATGGGTGGGTATTCCCATGCTGTTTAGCATCTCGTAATAGTATTTTGTCATTTTAAGTCCGGCAAGACCTGCTCCTTCTATTGTCAAACCTACCGCATTTGCTCCAGGGTCAAACACACCATCTTCTCCTGTTGCGTCGTCCTTGAATCTCAAAAGAATATTTCCATCTTCAAGTTCATATACATCCTTTGTCTTTCCCTTGTACACCAGCTTCATAACACAAATCCTTTCTGTTAATTTGTATACCCTAGTATATTATCACTAAAAAGGAAAAAAATAAATACATGCCCAACCAATTTTGTCAGGCATGTATTCATCATATTTTCAATAACCTTATACCATTACTCTTCTTTTTCTTGAAAATACACTAATTGACAAGGACAAAACCACCATAATCGGAATCACTAAGAACGCATCACTAGTTTGCGGATTCTCATCATCCACTTCAGTTCCAAATACTGAAATCTCATTCAGCATGTAGTATTGATTGCCTGGAGACGCAACTGTTCCGTATGCCACAATGCGTACGAATCGTGCCTTGACACCACCAAGCTCCTCATTTCTTATGTAATACTCCCCTGTCTTTTCATATGCACTGGTGTGACTCTTTACTTCTGTGTAATTCTCGCCATCCATACTAACAAGAATCTTGTAAAAATGGGCTCTTGTTGTACCAAAATTGAGCCTTATATCACCTAGCTCGTACAATCCACCGAGGTCAAAGGTGAAATATGCATTATCACCAAGATGATTGCCTGTTCCTCCAACATGACCAATAACTTTTACCAATGTAGCGTCGTTTCCATCGTACGCATTCTCTATTTTCGTTCCTTCAACAGGACTGTTATCTGAGAATCCGTGCATTTCCCCGGAAACAATAGTTATCATATCGTCTGGTTCCGATGTTGGTTCTGTGGCAGGTTCGGTTGTTGGTTCAGGTGTAGGTTCCGTTGTTGGCGCTGTTGTTGGTTCTGTGGTAGGTTCCACATATGCAGTACCGTAAGCAGCAAACTCATAAACCTGATAGTTGTCAGACAAGGTAGTTCCATTGTCGAAGGCCGCAGTGGCTGAAAACTTTATGTATCTTGCAACTCCCTCAACAGGTATGTTGAAATATCCATCGTGTCCATAACTGGTCTTGTTAAAGAAGCTATAAACCTTTTCAAAGCTCTCATTGTCCTGGCTTATGTAAATATCAAAACAAAGAATTCTCTTGTTCCCAAGGGAAGGATGAGCTGTTATCAAAGCTACCTTTTCCAGCTCGTACAAATCACCAAGGTCAATTAGAAAATGTGGATCATTCTTGTATTGACCATCTCCCTTGTGAGGAGCATAGTTTGCACTAGTTGTTGGATTTCCATCGGTAAGATGCTCAAGAACTTGTCCAAAGTTAGGACCGCTGGCAAAGTTCTTCGCAACCACATCCGCCACTTCAATCCTGTTGACTGTCACCACATCCGCCACTTTCCCGTATGCTGCAACTTCTGCAAGATGATAGTTTTCGTTCAAATCTCTACTTTCATTAACATAAGCTCCTAGAGCCATCAGCTTTATGTATCTTGCCTGAATGTTCTTAACAATATTGAATTCACTGCCATTTGCACCGTACTCCTTGTCTGTAAATTCAAATATCTTCTCATATGAAATACCATCAACGCTTGTATATAGCTCAAAGTTGTGAGTTCTGACAGGATTTGCAAATATTACAGTAATTTTGCTTACATCGCAGACTTGTCCCAAATCAAAAAGAAAATACGTACCTTCCCTATACCTGTCTCCAACCTTGTGAGCTGCATAGTTTGCAAAGGTTGCAGGATCTCCGTCGTATGCATTTGTCAGTTTCGTTCCAAAGTTTGGACCACCTGCAAAATAATTTGCAGATACTGAAGAAAACGCAAGTTTTGCACCACTTTCCGCACTGGATGGCTGATATTGTATAAGGCTGGCCAAAAGACACAACCCTATAACAAATGCCATTATGCCTTTAAACTTCATAAAAACCCCTCTTTCATAAATGGAATCTGTTTATTAATATTCTAATAACAGAAATGTTCCAATCATATAACTTTATTGATTTCATCGGATAGGAATAATGTTATATTGATTAAAAATCGCCAATTCAATCAAAATTATTTCAAATACTTGAAAACAAATCAACATACTAATATTATCTTCACAGTACTCAATATAATATATATTTACAAACGATTTTGGGAGGTAAAATCATGAAGAGATTTTTAATACTGTCAATAGTGCTGATCTCACTGGTCTTCTTCGGATGCCAGAAGGACATTGAAAAAGACCCTTCACCCACTCCATCTCCAACTGAGACGGAAAAGGTAGATAAAACAGTTGCACCGACACCTGAACCAACTGAAGAAAAAACACCTGAACCAACAAAAGAACCATTGTCAGGAGAACAACTGGGTATACCTCAGGATGATGCAGAAATCATATATCTGGATGATTTTGTTGACAATTACATAAACCCCGAAGCTCTTTTCAGATACAACAACGGGCACGAGGTTGTTGAAGAACAACTTTACCTGAGCACATACAAAGGAGTACCCGTAGAGTTGGTAGACACATATTCACCCGACTATTACTGCGAAGCAAAAGTAGACGGGATTTCACAAGTCCAGTTCCATCT
>DUPL01000115.1 GCA_012838385.1 Clostridiaceae bacterium | reverse complement strand
ATAAGCATATTTTCAATATGTTCAAACTGCCGTAAGAGGTTTTTGATTCTAGATAAAGAAACGATGTAACACTCTTAATCACCCTGAATATATCATGATATTAGGGTGATTTTTGTTGAAATTCGATATTGATGAGATAAGACATGGAATAAGAAATGGAGAATTTAAGAATATAGGGAACGGAACAGGTAGAAGTGTTTATGATATAGGGGAGGGGATAGTGGCAAAGAATGCGAAAAATATAGGAGGGATTGCCCAGAACTTTACGGAACATGCCATTTACTCCAATAGATGCAGCAACATATTCGCAAAAGTTTACACCCTTTCCCATGATGGAGAAATACTGCTGATGGAAAAAGCCAAACCATTGGAAGATATGGATAAATTGCTCGAACATTTCAATGCTTGTTGTAGAAAACATTTTGCATCTACCCAACTTGTTAGGTATTTGAGCAGGAAGTACAAGCTGTTGCCTGCGGATCTATGCAAACCGGGAAGCTGGGGAGAAACTGAAAATGGTTTGGTTTTGATAGATTATGGCTTCACAAAATGGGTAAGTCGCAACTTCTATTACGATTTTTCTCGAAAGTATTCTTTACTTTGCTAATTTTTTTGGTAATATATAGGCAAGAATATCAGGGAGGTAAAGTAGAATATGAAAAGAGCTTTATTTCTTATGCTTGCCTTAAGTATGGTTCTTGTCTTTGTGTCCTGCAATGGCGGAGGGGGAGAACCCAAGGCTACAGAGGATCCAAAGGAAACAAAATCTTCTGCTACACCAACTCCGGATCCAACGGCTTCACCAACACCCGAGCCCACCGAGGATCCGACAAAGACCAGCGAGCCGCCGGAGGGTTATGACGAAACTGTAGAAGTGCCAAAGGCGGATATCTTTGATGCCCTTATTAAAGACGGCACTGTAACTGACCAGTCGGAGAACGGTCTTACAGTGACGAATGTAAATGAAGCTGTAGTGACGAAGGACGATTCCATTGGCAAAGATGTTATCGACCTTTACAGTGAAGACAGAGCCTTCTTTGCAGTGTTCAATTTCGATACGGAATATGACAAGCTTGCAGATGGTTTTACTTTTGAGACAAGTGTTAATCTCAACAGTCCGAATGCATATCAGGTGGTTGGTGGAAACCAGCAGGCTGGAGGATTCTGTATTGATTATCAGCCTGACGCTGCAAATGGCAATGGGGCACTTGGCTTTGGAGTACATAACGGTACTGAATACATAAAGATTTATCCTGAAAAAAGATCCGAGTTTGACAGATACTATCATGTTGTTGGTGTGTTTGATGGACCTAATGTAAAATTGTACATAAACGGAAGGCTCATAGGTCAAGAAGAACTTGGCAACGACATGAAATTCCCTCCTGATATCAAGTATCTTGCAATTGGCGCAGATACAGGAGTGGATGACACTGGTGAGTACTTCTTGGATGGCAAGATTTCCATATTCAGACTTTATAATGATTCGTTGAATGACTCGCAAATCTACAAGCTGTATTTGCAGTCGTTGGAATAGTGAAGAACAAGGAGGGTTTTTAGAGGAATGCCATATTCAAAAGAAGAAGTATTAGAAGGTATCGGGACATGCCAGTAACTGAAGAACAGCTGGAAGAAATATTAAGAGCTGCGATGGCAGCTCCCTCTGCGGGGAACCAGCAGCCCTGGCATTTTATAGTTATCAATGACAGAAGCATTCTTAAGGAAATTCCAAAGTTCCATCCTTATGCAAACATGCTTAACGAAGCTCCCTGTGCAATTGTTGTATGTGGAGACACATCTCGTGAAAGACATAAGTCATATTGGGTGCAGGACTGCTCGGCTGCAACACAGAACATGCTTCTGATGGCTGCAGAAATGGGTCTTGGTTCTGTCTGGCTTGGTGTGTATCTACGAGAGGAAAGAGTCAGCGAGCTCAGAAAGCTTCTTGATATACCCGATAACATCATTCCTCTAAACATTGTTGCAATAGGTCATCCTGCCGAGGAAAAGGGACCAAGTGACAGGTTTGATGAAACAAGGATACACAAAAACAAGTGGCGTTAAAACCTTAAATCCCTTTCCCCAGTCCTTATCCTGCCAAGATAATCAACAGCGCGCTCTCTTTGCCTTTGATTCGGAACTGTTTGTATTTCCTTGTCTATCATTTCTGAGCCTAATTGTCTAAGCTCATCATCGCCATAGTCGTTTATGTATTCCTCGAAGGTAAGGAGAGCGTTTGGAAGACAGCAGTTTGCAATCTGCCCGGTTTTTGCAAGGGCCATAAATCTGTCTCCGGTTCTACCTTCTCGGTAGCAAGCTGTACAGTAGCTGGGTAGATATCCGTCTTTTACAAGTCCTTTAATTACTTCAATAGGAGCTCTGTGGTCCGAAATTTCAAACTGGGGTTTTTCATCAAGACCCATCTCCTGCATTTTCTTCCTTTGTGCGTAACCACCAACGCCAACGCTGGAACCTGCACTCATTTGCGAAACACCCACTTCAAGAAGTTCCTTTCTGAACTCCGCACTCTCCCTGGTGGATAGGATTATACCGGTGTAGGGTACAGCAAGGCGTATTGTAGCTACAATCTTTTTGAAGTCCCTGTTGTTTACAAGATGTGGGAAACTGTTGTAGTCAACGCCTGCTGCAGGAAGAAGTCTTGGGATGGATATGGTATGGGGACCTACACCATAGACTGCTTCCAAATGCTCTGCATGCATGAGAAGCGCCACCGTCTCGTATTTATAGTCGTACAATCCATACAAAGGACCAATGCCCACATCATCAATTCCTGCCTGCATTGCCCTGTCCATTGCCTCGGTGTGCCATTCATAGTTTTGCTTTGGACCTTTGTGCATTGATATGTATGTGGGTTTGTGGTATGTTTCCTGAAACAGGAGGTATGTACCGATGCCCGCTTCTTTTAGTTTTCTGTAATTCTCTACAGTTGTGGCGGCGATATCGATGTTTACCCTGCGTATTTCTCCGCCGTTGTGCTTTACACTGTAGATAGTCTTTATGCACTCAAGAATGTATTCTATGGGGCAGTTTTTGTCGTCTTCTCCTGCTTCCAGAAGCAGTCTTTTGTGTCCCAATTCCTGAAGTGCTTTCACTTCCTCAACAAGTTCTTCCTGGGTTAATTTATACCTTGCAATATCGTTTGTACACTTGTAGCCGCAGTACCTGCAGTTGTTGACGCAGTAGTTGGACAGGTACAAAGGAGCAAAGATAACAATCCGTTTTCCGTAGATTTTTTCCTTTACTTCCTTTGCGGCCTTGTACATCATTTCCAATATCTCGTCATCATCAACTTCCAAAAGAACGGCAGCTTCTCTATGTGTAAGACCTTTATACTGCCTTGCTTTTTCAACCAGGGTAAGAATATAGTTTTTGTCATTGGATTTCTTTTTGGCTTCCTCAATGGAGAAAAGAACCTCATCGTGATTGATAAATTCATTTGAATCTTTTGATTTTACGTTATACATAACAGTACCTCTATTCCATGGATATTTTGTCTAGAATTCCCGTCAGGTAGGCAATAACTATGCCGTAATTGGTCATGGGAACCTTTTTTTGTTTTGCATTTTCTATTCTCTGGAGCACGTATCTCCTATTGAACATGCATGCACCGCAGTGGATTATCAAATCATAAGTTTCCAGATCTTCTGGGAAATCACATCCTGCAACGTTTGTAATGGTTATCTTGTCACCAAACTTCTTCCTCAGCATGCTTGGTATTTTTACTCTTCCGATGTCCTCTTCCATAGGAACATGGGTGCATGCTTCTGCTATAAGGATTTTTGCATTTTCATTCAAACTGTCGAGTAATGCGGCGCTCTCTGCGAAATATTTAATATCACCCTTGTAGCCTGCAAAGAGGACGGAGAAACTTGTAAGTTTGCTTTCCTTTGGTGTAAGTTCGTATACGGTTTTGAATACCTGTGAATCAGTAATTATTAGGGAAGGAGGATTCTTCAAAGTGTCAAGGGTCTGCTTTAGGTTGTCAACCGTGCAACTTACAACTACGCATTTCTTATCCAAAAGCTCCCTGATGGTTTGAACCTGGGGCAGAATCAGTCTTCCTTTTGGTGCCTGTATATCCTGGGGCATTACCAAAAGGACCACATCCCCCTCCTTTGCCAGGTTGTGGGTTATTGTTCTTGCATTGAAATCTTCTGGAAGATTTCTTGCAATATCGTTTAAAAGTGTGTTAATCCCTTTTTTATCCTTGCAGCTTGCCGGTATGGGATTTGTATCAAAGGCTTCCTTTATTTTTTTTATTTTATCTTTAAGCACATCTCTGTCATAAAGATCCATCTTGTTTAATACTACAATTGCGGGTATTTTCTTATCCTTGAAGTAGTTATACCAGTTCAAATCCTCGTTTGTAACATCATCACCAATTACAATCAAGGCAATGTCTGTTTTTGCAGCTGCATCTTTAGTTTTATTTACCCTGAGCTCACCCAAATCACCAAAATCATCGTACCCCGCCGTGTCAATAAGGACGCAGGGACCAAGGCTATGTATTTCAATTGATTTGTATACAGGGTCAGCTGTTGTGCCTGCATGCTCCGATACAATTGCAATTTCCTGGCCTGCAAGGGCATTTATCAAGGAAGACTTGCCGCTGTTTCTTTTACCGAATATTCCAATGCTGATTCTTTCAGCTCTCGGTGTATCGCTGAGACTCATACCAGTTCCTCCTCTTTTTTGTAGTCGCCTCTGGAAACGACAAGTGAGTAGCCAATTTTCTTCATCCTGTTTCCAAGGCACATTCTGCACTCGGCGCTTTCTTCTCCTGTGCATATCTTGCCGTCGTAAAGCATGTATTTTTCTCTTACACTGACTGGAGACAGATTGGGCATTACCACATTTGCTCCTGCCATAATCCCCATCTCCCTTCCGTTTGGGTCAATTGTGCCTAAAGCCGTGGTTGACGGGATGTTGGCAGTGGGAAACATAAGTCTTAATATGGATATTAATACAAGGGCGAGCTGTAAAGAACCAGTCTTGCAGTCCTTGAAAATTGTGTCCTTGTGTGGGATAAAGGGACCTATGCCTATCATCTCAGGTTTGAGTTCGTACAGGAAGAGAAGATCATCAGCCAGGTCCTGGGCCGTCTGGTAGGGAGAACCTACCATGAAGCCGGTTCCTGTCTGATATCCAATCTTCTTTAAGTTGTGGAGGCATTTCTTTCTGTTTTCTATACTTAATTCAGAGGGGTGAAGTTTTTCATAATGGAGGGAATTGGCAGTTTCATGCCTGAGAAGATATCTTTCAGCGCCAGCTTCAAAATACATCTGGTACTGCTCATACGTTTTCTCTCCAAGAGAAAGCGTAATTGCACAGTCCGGAAATTCTCTTTTAATTGAGCTGATTATGTCTACTAAAAGATTGTCTGTGTAATATGGGTCTTCACCCCCCTGAAGGACAAAGGTGCGAAATCCTAGCTCATGGCCTGTTCTGCAGCACTTAAGAATTTCTTCCTTGGTAAGGCGGTATCTTGATACATTTTTGTTGCCTCTTCGTATGCCGCAGTAATAGCAGTTGTTTTTGCATATGTTTGTGAATTCTATAAGGCCTCGCATGTAAACGTCTCTTCCAAAGTGTTTGACCGCTATTTGTCTTGCCAGAGAATGCAAATAGCCTGATACTTCCGGTGTTATTTTCTCAAGAAGGTACACATATTCATCTTTGGAAAGTACTCTGTTTTCCTTAAGCTTATCAATTAGTCTTGTCATAAACTTCTCCTAACTGTATGTTTTTTTGGAAAATACCGCTTTTGCACTAACGTCTTTAAGCATTCCCAGTTTGCCTGACAAGGCTGTAATTATCTCCTGTGGTGCATCCATTACAATACTGATTATTGATATGTTTCTTTTGTGATAGGGAATGCCCATGCGTCCTATAATATACTGTCCGTATTCGTGAAGTATGGCATTAAGTTTTTCCACACTATCCGCATTTTCAACTATTATGCTTACAGCAGCTATTCTTGTTTCCATGATTCAACCTCCATAAAAAAATCCTTGTACCGCAAGGCACAAGGATAGTATATTTAAAACCAATTACAGAACAATTGGCTTATGTACAACCATATATCCACTGCCTTACCACTTGGGACGAACCCTCATGTCAGTACAATTGTCTTTTTTCTTTTCAGGCTTTCTGAAAGGAAAATCCTCGCAGATTGCCTGCGCTCAGTATTATACTATACCGAAAACCCAAAAGCAAGTTAAAATTTTAACGATATTTTTCGTAACTTTTTTCTTTTTTCTTGACCAAACCTCGCAGTTTTTTACTTTACGGTATATCCATCTCACATTATCGGTCTGAAACATTCGAAGGAGAATAAAATGCTCAATTCTTAGATCAAGGTAATTATGCACTTTTATACAAATATCATCCAAGTCCTTCTTCTTGATATTTGGTGGGAATACAAGAACAAAAACATGGCTTTGCAACTCTCCCGCCACTTTTTTGAAAAGAAGAAGGCTGCCCAGCTTGCCATCTGCGGTGTCGGTTATGAATTGCACAACTTTATCCAAGGTATCCTTGTCAAGGTCGTGGGGAAGGAGAGTGTCTTTACCCGATATACCGGACATCACTTCCATTTTGTCCATGGCCTCCTGTCCAAGCTCTAAAAACTTGCTTCTGTGTTCCTCGAGTTCTTCTTCCAATCCCGTCATTTCGCAGAAACGGCCTGTCAGCTGGAGCCCGGGTTGAGCAAGTTTCTCATTTAATCTAATTGCCTTGTATATGTACTCAATACCTCTTTTATCAAACTCATAAAGAAGAATTCTTCCCAAGGAAAAGAGGGCGTTGGAGTTGTCATCGTCCTTTTCAAGTACGGTTTTCAGAATTTTCTTGGCTTTTTCATTGTCAACACCTTCGAAATAGAGGGCGGTCTCCAAAAGAGTATGAACTTCCTGGTTTGCATTTTCTTCGTAGTTTTTTATGGCTCCAAACCTTTTGACATAATACTCATGCCTTATCTCGCTGTAGTTGTCAAGTTCATCAAAGGCTTTACTCAATATTCCAAGCAGCTTTTTCTGTTCCTTTTTGTATTCCTCGTCGGTCTCTATAGTATGAAAGTCAAAGTCCTCAACTTCCATGAAAGTCTTTCTTTCCCGAAAGATTGGGTGGGTCCTTAAAAAGCCAGGCAATTCATTATCCAGTATCTTTCTGTAAAGGTTTTCGTTCTTCTCAAGATACTTTAGATATATATCAAGATACACCTCTCCATAATTGTCAATCGGTTTCTCGCTTTCGAAGACATGAATTGAAAGGTGTGGACAAGGAAGTTCACAGAATAATGAGAATGCTGCGGATTTTGCTATGGCGTTTACGAAAGACTGCCTGTCACCCACCTTTTTTACAATATTGTCCGCTTCTGCTTCCTGCACCTGTCTTGTGCAGATTGAGTAATAATAATATTCCCGGTTGAATAAAAACGCAACTGTCCTCATTGGGGGCAGGCATGTCATGTCTTCTTCTTCATGCAAGTAGAAGTTGTATGCGGTATTGCCAAGCTTGTTCATAAGTCTTGTGTGGTTGTTATACACATGGGCAAACTCATGAACAAGGACTTGCTTCATTTCTTCTTTGGTAAGCAGGTTTCCAATAATTTCTCCGATCTGTATGCAGTCATATCTTCCATGCCTGAACACACAAATGTTGTGCTCTCCTGCAAATATCCTTATATTTCCACCTGCGCCGGCCAATTGTGCAGCCTCTTTTGCTATCTGGAAAAGTATCGGATATTCTTTTGGAGACAACTCATATTTAGGTAATTCCTGCTTGTTTTTGAATACGAACAGGGAAACCAGTCCCCATAATGCAAAACTGCTGAGCAAAAAAAGGATGCGTATCATAATCATGAGAACAAAGATGTCTGTATCCAGGAATATAACTGAGCAGTATATGGAGGCCATGCATAAAAGGACAAAAAGAACATGTAAAAGCCTGCATGTATTGAGATACCTTTTTATCCTTTTTTCCATGGCTTTAATATCTATTCCGGCTTTATCCCATGTCTCTTCAAGGATTTCTCTTCTTTTTACCAGTTTTGTGTTGTTAAACCGTTTTATCAGCCTGGTGCTCAAAACTAAATCCGCTGCAATGACTGCCATAAGCAGAACAAAGAGTATGGCCACAACAATTGCAGATTCAGGAGGTTTAACCACAACTGCAAAAAACATGGAAGCAAGTATAAGAATTATAGTTAATGCAAATGTGACAAACTGTTTAGTTTTTGGGTTCAATACAATCACCTTGTTATTCTATTGCATATCCGACCAAACAACACAGTTTTCAACCCTTTTGTGCAGCCACTTCAGTTTTGATTCATCGAAAATGGCCAGCAGGGTAAACTGTTCTTCCCTCAAATCAAGATACGTATATATTTTATTAAATATCTCCGGCAGATCCTCATCTTCATAGTTTGCAAATTTGATAAGGAAAACATAGGTGTACAGCTCACCCGCAATTTTCTTTACCAGCATGATTTTTGCCAGTTTTCCCTTGCCCTCGGTTGTCATGTACTGAAGAATCTCATCAAGGGTTTTTTTGTCCAAGTCATGGGGTACAACCTTGTCTTCCTTATTCAACTCTGCAATTGCCCTGCTTTTGTCTACGGCCTTCTGACCCATGTCAACTATGTTTCTTCTGTATTCCTCCAGCTCTTCCTGGAGTCCTGCCTTTATGCAGTAGGTGCCGATCAGGTCAAAGCCTTCAACTGCAAAACCATCGTTCCTTTCAATGGCTTTGTAGATGTAGTCAATACCCTGCTTGTCAAACTCATCAAGCAGGATCCTGCCCAGGTGGTAATACGCATAGGCATTGTCCTTGTCTTTTTCAAGGATTGTGTTTAGTATTTCCTTTGCCTTTTCCGTGTCCACTCCTTCGTAGTACAGGGCAATGGTTATGAGCTCCTGTATGCTCTTGTCAGAATTCTGTTCATAATCCTTGATTGCATCAAATCTCTTTACGTATACATAATCCCGAATCTCATCGTATGTATCTGCAATGCCTTCTACCAGGATTTTGTTCTTTTTTTTCAGCATCTTTTTCTGTTCTTTTTTGTATTCCTTGTCTGTTTCCTTTGTGTGCAAGTCGTAGTTCTCAACACCCATTGATTCTTTTCTGGCCTTGAAAGTGGGGTGGGAATCAATGAAAGGAGTAAGTTCGTTGTCCATTATGCGCCGCCAATGGGCTTCGTTTTTCTCAAGGTATTTGTAGTAGAGGTCGAGATAGATACTTGCATAGTTCTTCAGAGGCTCCTCGCTCTCATATATGTATATTGACCATTCCGGGCAGGGTGCACTTTGAAACAAGCTCAAAGCGGCGTGCTTTGCAAGGGCGTTTATGTATACCTGTCTGTCGCCCAGTTTCTTAACAATATTATCAGCTTCAATTTCCTGGACTCTCTTTGCACAAACGGTATAGAGGAAGTATTCCTTTTGGAAGATGAACGCAGGTATTATCATAATGGATCTTAAAAAGTTTATAAATTTGTTATCCGTTTCCGTCTGCCAAATTCCTGCTGCAAATATAAGTTTTCTTGAAAGCTTTGTGTTTCCATTGTAAACATGGGCAAACTCATGGATGAGAGTCTGCTTCATTTCTTCCATGGTTAGGAGGTTCATGGGCATTTCTCCAATCAATATGCAGTCATACTTCCCGTGCTTGAAAACTCCCACGTTGTTGTCGCCAAGAAAAATACGTATGTTTTTGCCAGCACCGGTAATGTCTGCTGCTCCTCTTGCAATAGAAAAGAGTTTTGGATAGTCTTTTTCCAAAAGTTCATTTTCAGGAAGTGGACCTGAACCACCGCATGCCAGCATGTCGACAAGGCCTGCCAACATGAAAGAGGACAGTAAATATACTAACAAAAATGCAGTTATAGTTAAACCAGCAGGCCAACTCTCCCACTTTACAAATCCAAAGGAGAAGGAAAATCCCAGGACGCACAGCAGTATTAAAAATATGTGGAAAAACCAGCAGGTATTCAGGATGAGTTTCATTCTTTTTTCTATTCTTTTCAGATTTTTTTCTGCCTCATCCCTGATCTGTCCCATTATCTTCCTCTGTTCCGCAATTCTTGTGTTTGAAAATCTTTCCCAGAGGCGTTTTCCCAGAAGCAGATTTATAGCGAAGGAAGACAGAAGCAGTGTACCAATTGCGACTGCGATGTGCTTATGATATGGCAGGTCTATATATACCCCAAACGATGTTAAACCTGCCAAAGTGTAGAGGGAAATAAAAAAACCAAAACCTCTCCTTTTCTGCTGCCTCAAATACCAGTTGTCTTCCTGACTAACAAAATCCTTGATTTTCTTCTTGTGTAGACCGTAAATTGACCATACATAGCTGTTCTTTACTTTCTTCTTTAATCGTCTTGTTGTGCTTCTGTCAGGAACGATTAAAAGTATGTAATTTGTGTTTTGCATAAGAAGATAATTCATGATTTTATCATGAACATCTGATAGCTTGTCAAGATCAGCATCCCTTGTTGGCACTAATAGGAACAAATACAAATCCGCTTTTTTTACAAGGAATATCTTTTCAATATTGTCTTCAGCAATCTGCGTGATGTAGCTTGTGATTTCTTCAACGTAATCATCAGCCAGGTCGTGGGGTGAAAACTCTTCGTTTTTGCCGAGTGCGACCTGTGTTTCTGGAAGGCTGGTTTTTAAATCGTCAAGTTCTTTGAAAAGGGAGAACTTTGTGCAGAAATCTTCAACGATATTAAGCCCTGCCTTTGCAAGGTAGGGGTTTGTCTTCAAAGCTTTTTTGATATATTCAATTCCGCTTTTGTCAAAACTTTGAATTAAAATTCTTCCAAGATGGAAGTTTGCGCCTGCATTTTTACTGTCTTTTTCAAGTATGGAATTCAATATCTCCTTTGACTTTTCGGTATCAACACCCTCATAGCACAGGGCGGTGTGTAAAAGTGTTTGTATATCCTGCTCGGGATTTTTCTCATACCCGGATATGGCTGCAAACCTTTTCACATAATTGCGGTCTCTGTCTTTCGTGTATGTGTATGTCATGTTTTTCTTTAAAATATCGTTTTCAAGGGCAAGAATCTTGCTTTGCTCCTTTATGTATTCAGTATCAGTTTCTTTTGTGAAAAGCATGTATTGTTGAATTCCGAAAAACTCTCTTCTCGTTTTGAAAGATGGAGAGGTGTCCAGAATTTTCATGTAGTAACTTTTATTTTCATCAAGGTATTTATAATATATGTCGAGGTATTTGCTTGCATAGTCGGCAATGGGCTTTTTACTTTCGTACAGGTATATGTCTCTTTCAGGGCAGGGCATTTTTTCAAACAGAGAGAAAGCTTCAAGCTTTGCAAGGGCGTTGACGAATACTTGATTGCTGCCAATTTGCTTGAATTGAGCGTCCGCTGTATCTTCGGCATGTCTGTTTACTTGTGTCAAGCATGTGAATGCTACTTTGTTAAAAAGAACAGAGGGTGCTTTAATTAGAAATCTGGTCAGGTTTACCAGAATGTTTCGTGTTTCCACCTGATAGATGGAAGAAGCCTTGTCGATAAATCTTTCAAGGCGGTGGGTTTTTATTTGTACACGGATGAATTGGTGTATAAGAACTTGTTTCAGCTCTTCCATGGATAGAATGTTCATTGGAAGAGCGCCAACGACGATCATGTATTGTTTGCGGGATTTAAAAATCTTTACACCGCTGCTGCTATCAAGAAAAATGCGAAAGTCCTTTTCAATTTTTGCAGTGTCTGCAGCTTCCTTTGCTATTTTAAACAGATTTGGATAGGTTTTTTTAAATAGTTCTTGTGTGTTCTGTAAAGGCTTCTTTTTCTTTCTATTTAGAACAATGTCGAAAAGCCCCCATAATTGAGCGCCGATAACAACCACGGTAAAAGCAAAAAGTACAGCTGGAATGAAGGCTGTTTTACCCATGTTTGGCAGTCCGTTCAGAAAATGCATGGTGGTAATGGCAAAATATATCATTGCAATATGAGTTATTACAATAACTGCAAGGGATATTTTTATTTTTCTTTCAAGCCTGTCAATACTGATATCGCTTTCTTTTAAACGCCCTGTTATTCTTTCGTTTATGTATTTTATATACATGCGTTTTCCAAGAATAATGTTTGCTGCAAGTATGAATGCAAACAACACGAGCAAAACTACAGACAGTGGTGTGTTTGTTCTGGTTCCTGTTTCTAACCAGAATATGATACTTAAGAAAAAAAGAGCTCCTACGAACAAGAGATTTAGCATTGTTTTTAAAAACGCCTTATTATCCATGTATTCCTCCACAAATTGTATAAGTATGGAAAATATTCTAGCATACAAAGGGTGTTTATACAACATGGTAAAACATACCGAAGTACGTCAGCAGAATAATGTAATTATAAAATTGTATAATTCGAAGAAAATTTATTCACAGTTTACATTTTTCTTTTATTTTAATCATAAATTATGGTATAATATTCTTATGCCCAGAATCTGATATGGCTGCAAATGCCCCTCCTTATGTACATACACTTACAGGCACGATAACTTGATACCTCATCAATATTTTGGTAATATTTATACTGTCTAAAAGTATATTACAGGGGTACCATAAGTAAAGTGAGGGGAACAAATTGGGTAATAGCAATGAGGACAACAACAAGCCCAAAATAAGTGAAACACTGCGGGCTTTGGGGCAGTTTACACATATTGGGATTACGATGGCGGCATGTGTACTTGCGGGTGTTCTGCTTGGCAAGTTTCTAGACAAACTGCTCCACTCGTCGCCGTGGATGGTTTTGATTTTTTCGTTGTTGGGTGCTGGAGCAGCAATCAAAGCCGTATTCAATATTTCGGAGAAGAATAAGTAGCAAGGAATGAGAAAGATTATATGAAGTTGTCTGATCTGGCAAAAAGAATGATAATTACAATACTGGTTATATCTCTAATCTGTGTGATAGGTTCGGTAATTTACTATCGGTCACTTAAGTTTGTCCCCTTTTTGCTTGGTGTTTTACTGGGTAGCGCTGTAAGCGTAATAAAGGTATTTCTTTTGGAGCGCGCAATAGACAAGGCTTTGAAAATGGAATCCATGCTTGCGAAAAACTACGTAAGTCTTCAGCACGTATTAAGACTGCTTTTAACAGGTGTCGCTCTGTTTTTAGGCGCAGTGGTTGATCAGATTAATCTGTGGGGTGTTGTTTGCGGAGTGTTCGCCTTTCAGATTGCGACATACAATTTAAAGTTCACATCAAAGAACTAGACAAGGTGGTGTAGGCAAGTGCCATTGAATGTTGACAACATATGGATATTGGACATATTTGGTATAGAGGTTTGGATAACAGAGACGATAGTCAACTCCTGGATTATAATGGCTATCCTTATTGCACTTGCAATTTTTATCCGAATCAAAATGCGTAAATTCAAGGAGATACCCACCGGTTTTCAGAACCTGGTGGAAGCAGGGGTTGAAATGTTTCATAATTTTGCCCAGAATACTCTGGGGGAAAAACTGTTATACATATCCCCGTGGTTCTTTTCAATATTTGTATTTATTTTCTCTTCCAGTCTGTTCAGCATATTTGGACTTAGAGCTCCAACAGCTGACTTTGCAACCACAGGAGCATTTGCTCTTGCGACATTTATTCTCATGATAGTACTGGGAACCAGACATAAAAAGGGAGAATACATTAAAAGTTATTTTGAACCTCATTTCATATTCTTCCCATTGAATCTAATTGGAGAGCTGGCAAAGCCGGTATCTTTGAGTTTCAGGCTTTTTGGTAACATGCTCTCAGGAACCATTATTTTAACCTTGTATTATTCCCTTACACCTATCTTTGTGCAGATAGGAATACCTGCTTTTTTCCATGCGTTTTTTGATGTATTTTTTGGTGCCATCCAAACATACATTTTTGTGATTATAAGTCAGATGTATGTTAAAACCGCAGCGGATTAAAGTGTTTAATTAAATATGCCAAAATATAAATAATATATATAGATAGAAAATGAATGGAGGAATTTATAATGGAAGCATTAGCAAAAGCTATAGGTTTGATTCATATCGCAGCTTCAATTGCACTTCTCAACGGTTTATTAACTACTTTTGGACAGGCGAAAATTGTATCTACGGCAATTGAGTCTATTGCAAGACAGCCTGAGGCTGCTGACTCCATAAGAAGTGCAATGTTCGTAGGTTTGGCCATGGCCGAGACCTCTGGTATTTATGGTCTGTTGATTGCTATCATCATGTTGTTTGCAAATCCACTTGTAAATCAATTGGTAAGCTTGATTGGATAGGCCTTGGTCTTGTGCGGTTTGTGCAAATAGGAAGCACAGGAGGGTGTTGATATGCAAAACATGATACTATATTTGGCCCAGAATTCACAAGAAGGACGTGTTTTCGGCCTTGACCAACAGACTTTGATAAGTATGCTTATACAATTATTAAATGGTGTCATACTGGCTGTCGCCCTTGGATTCATTCTCTACAAACCACTCAAAGAGTTCATGCAGAAGAGAACGGACAGAATTCAAGGGAAGATTGATAATGCGGAAGCTACCATGGCAAAAGCCAAGGAGCTTATTGCAGAGTACAATGAAAAATTAAGCCAAATCGACATAACAAGCCAGGAAGTCATTGAAGAGGCTCGTCTCAAAGCAGCTGACGAGAGCAGGGTCATCATTGAAACGGCCAAACAGGAAGCCCAGGAAATTAGAGCAAGAACCCTTGAAAGCATCGAGGACGATAAAAGGCGCCTTAAGGAGGAAGCACGACTTTATATTATTGAACTTGCCTTCCTTATTGCACAAAAGTATGTTGCCCAAAGTATTGACGACGAGACACAGGAAAGGCTTTTTGAAGAAGCCCTATCAGAGCTGGAGGAAGCACAATGGCAAAATTGAAGGATAGTTACGCCAGAGCACTTCTTGAGATATCTGAAGAGCAGGGTACAATGTCAAAGGATTTGGAACAGGCCATTTTCATTAAAAACGCTTTGGATAGCAAATCTACAATAACGTTTTTAATGAATCCGGGTGTTTCCGATTCTCAGAAATTTGCTTTATTCGATAATATCTTTTCTGACAGAATATCGGAACACATGAAGAACTCTTTGTACCTGATGGTTCAAAACGGTCACGGTTCCCAAATTGTGCCCGCTCTTGATGAGTATATTGAAAGGGCAAAACGGCGTGTTGGCGTATTGGAGGCCAAGGTTGTTTCAGCCAAACCTTTAACAGATGAGCAGGTGGAGTCAATAAGGGACATACTTAGAAAGAAAACTCATATGGATATTGAAATATCTTATGATGTGGATCCGGATATCATAGGCGGCTTTTATGTCATGGTGGGCGATAGAGTATTTGATGCAACTGTAAGGTCGGAAATGATTAAAATGAAAGAAAGCTTAAAGAGAGGAAGTTCTGAATGGTAGTTAATCCAGATGAAATAAGCAAGGTGATAAAACAACAAATAAAGTCTTACTCATCAAAGCATGATTTCTCCGAGGTTGGTACTGTTATTCAAGTAGGAGACGGAATAGCCCGCGTATATGGGCTTCATAGTGCAATGAGCGGTGAACTATTGGAGTTTCCTAATGGTGTTTACGGTATGGCGCTCAACCTTGATGAAAAAAGCATTGGTGTTGTTATCATGGGTTCCGATGCAGGGATAAAGGAAGGCGATCCTGTCAAGTTGACGGGAAGAATGGCCGAGGTTCCTGTAGGTGACGGCATGTTGGGACGTGTTGTGAATGCCCTGGGTGAACCTATTGACAATAGAGGACCAATTGCGGTGGAGGGCTACCGAAGAATAGAGAATCCTGCTCCAAGTGTAATCATGAGAAGATCCGTCAATCAGCCTTTGCAGACAGGCATAAAGGCTATTGATGCTCTTGTTCCGATTGGAAAAGGTCAAAGAGAGCTGATTATAGGTGACCGTGAGACGGGTAAAACCGCTATTGCAATCGACACCATAATCAACCAAAAAGACAAGGATGTATACTGCGTATACGTCGCTGTTGGACAAAAAGCGTCTACTGTTGCGAGAATTATAAAAGTGTTGAATGAAACGGGTGCAATGGACTATACGACGGTAGTTCTTTCCACTGCCAGTGATTCCGCACCACTTCAATACCTGGCCCCATATGCAGGATGCGCCATTGCAGAGCACTGGATGCATAAGGGTAAAGACGTCCTTGTTGTTTATGATGATTTGTCAAAACATGCAGTTGCATACAGGGCAATAAGTCTTTTGCTTCGCCGTCCGCCGGGGCGTGAAGCATATCCTGGAGACATATTCTACCTGCACTCAAGACTTTTGGAAAGAGCTGCCTGTCTGAGTGAAGAATACGGTGGAGGAACATTAACCGCTCTTCCGATAATAGAAACTCAGGAAGGTGATATCTCCGCATATATTCCCACCAATGTCATTTCGATTACCGATGGTCAGATATATCTGGAAGCGGATCTGTTTAATAACGGTGTTCGTCCTGCAATTAATCCCGGATTCTCGGTATCCCGTGTTGGTGGTTCAGCCCAGGTAAAAGCAATGAGAAAGCTGGCAGGACCTTTGCGCATAGAGTTTGCACAGTACAAAGAGCTTGCCGCCTTTTCACAGTTTGGTTCTGATTTGGACCAGGATACATTAAGGCGTCTCAATCATGGTGACAGAATTATGGAAGTATTGAAACAGCCGCAATACAGGCCAATGCCTGTTGAAGACCAGGTATTGATAATATATGCGCTTAACAATGGCTTCTTGGAGGATGTAGATATAAATCGCATATTAAGGTTCCAAAAGGATTTAATAAAATATGTGGATACACATGCTGTACGCATCAAGGAGGAAATAAGGGGGAAGGGCGACATATCTGATGAGCTTGCCAAGGAAATAGATGCTGTCATAAAAGAGGTAAAGGAACTTTACAACTACAGCTAGGGAGGTTATGGTTTGAATTCACTAAGGGACATAAAGCAGAGGATTGGAAATATTGATTCGACCAAACAGATAATAAGGGCGATGGATATGATTGCGTCTACAAAGCTGCAGAAGGTAAGAGTGCAGCTTGAAGGCGTGCGTCCCATTTACGGCAATCTTAAAAGAATTGCTGAAGAACTGGGCTGCCATAAAGATGCCCACTCCCACATTTTTTACAACAACTCAAGTATTGAATCCAATGACACATTATATATAGTCATAACCAGCGATAGAGGTCTTTCTGGAAGCTACAATGCAAACATACTTTCAAAGTCGTATGCGCACATGAACCAGGAAGGAGTTAATGAGAAAATACTTGTTGTAGGTTCAAAGGGATATGAGTTTTTCAAAAAAAGAAACAAACATATTCTTAGAACTGTAACGGATTTGACGGACGCACAAGTCTATTATGTAGCTGAAAGTATTGCAAACTGGCTTACCGACTATTACCTTTCAGGAAAAGTCAAAGAAGTATATATTGCATACACTCATTTTGAGACTGTCTTGAGCTATGTCCCGTATGTCGAAAAACTTCTACCTTTGTCCTGCAGCGGACTTAAAGAGTATTTCGATAGAAAATATGAGCCTGATGTAAAAACATTTATAGACCATCTGGTGCCGATATACCTGCACATGAATCTTTTCAGGGCCTTTTCGGAATCCCATACCAGCGAACAGGCGGCAAGGATGGTTAACATGAGTTCGGCTGGCAAGAATGCAGAAGAGATAATAGAAGACCTTACAAGAATGTTCAACAGAAAACGTCAGGCAGTAATTACGCAGGAGCTAAGCGAGATTGTGGGAAGTGTAAGTATATTGAATAAGGGTGAACTAGATGGCTGAAGTAAACAAGGGTAAAATTGTTCAGATAATTGGAGCGGTTATAGATATAAGGTTTGAGAGCGAACTACCTTCTCTATACAATGCGATTGAAATAAAGAATGGAGATGAGATTATTGTCGCTGAGGTCATGCAGCATCTTGGCGATAATACTGTAAGGTGCATATCCATGCATCCTACAGATGGTTTGAGAAGAGGCATGGACGCAGTTGACACTGGCAATCCGATATCAGTGCCTGTTGGAGAAGAGGTATTGGGCAGAATGCTCAATGTGTTTGGTGAGCCTATTGACAACCAGCCGGTTGTAGAGGCAAAGGAAAAATGGGTAATACACAGAGAAGCTCCAAAGCTTTCGGAACAGGTTGCTACTCCCGAAGTGTTGGAAACGGGTATAAAGGCAATAGACCTTCTTTGTCCCTTTGCTAAAGGAGGAAAAATAGGTCTGTTTGGTGGCGCCGGTGTCGGCAAGACCGTACTGATTATGGAACTCATAAACAGTATTGCAAAAGAGCATGGAGGTTACTCCGTATTTGTCGGAGTAGGAGAGCGTACCCGTGAGGGCAATGATTTGTACTTCGATATGAAAAACTCCGGAGTTCTTGACAAGACTGTTTTGGTATTCGGTCAGATGAACGAGCCTCCAGGAGTAAGAATGAGAGTTGGTTTAACCGGTCTTACCATGGCAGAATATTTCCGTGACCAGAAAAACCAGGACGTTCTCCTTTTCATAGACAACATATTCCGTTTTGTACAGGCGGGTTCCGAGGTTTCGGCTCTATTGGGAAGGACACCAAGTGCAGTTGGATACCAGCCTACACTGGCTACGGAAATTGGCGCATTGCAGGAAAGAATTGCATCAACAAAAGCAGGTTCCATAACATCTGTTCAAGCAATCTATGTGCCTGCGGACGACTTTACCGATCCGGCAACAGCTACCACTTTTGCTCACCTGGATGCAGTAACCGTTCTCTCAAGAAGCATAGTGGAGATGGGAATTTATCCTGCGGTGGATCCTCTGAGTTCATCCTCAAGAATTCTTGAGGCAAGCATAGTAGGTTCCGAGCACTACAATGTATCCCGTTCGGTAAAAAGTCTTCTTCAGAGATATCAGGACCTGCAGGATATTGTTGCAATACTTGGTATAGATGAGTTGTCCGAAGAGGACAAGAAGATAGTAAACAGGGCTAGAAAGGTACAGAGATTTTTGTCCCAGCCTTTCTACGTGGCTGAAAAGTATACACAGATACCTGGAAGATACGTTCCCATAGAGGAAACGGTAAGAGGATTCAGGGAAATTATTGAAGGCGTTCATGATGATATACCAGAAGGTTTCTTTCTGAATGTAGGAACAATTGACGAGGTTGTCGAGAGATACAAGCGTTCCATGGGTGATATTGATGGCTGAAGCTGCAGCGAAAGCTGATAGAAAAATAGATTTGAGGATAACCACACCCAGAGGTCTTAAGTTTGAGGAAAAAGCAGACATGATTATTATGCGCTGCATAGACGGAGACATGGGTGTGTTAAGAGACCATGCTCCCATTTCTGCAGTGTTGGGAGATGGTATATTGAGAATTATTAATGATGGTGTTGAGCAAAAGCTTGCCTTGTTCGGAGGAATAGTGGAGATAAGCGATAATACAGTTGATATTTACAGCACCATTGCCCAGCGTCCTGAAGAAATCGACCTGGAGCGCGCAAGGAGAGACAAGGAAGAAGCGGAAGCAATCATCATGGAGGAAACAGAAGAACTCAAGATTCGCAGCATGCAGGTCGTACTCAGAAGATCGCTGGTTAGAATCGAGGTCAGTCTTTACCTTGATGAAGAGAATGAAATTAGTATTGGTAATACCAATGATGACGAGGAATAAAAAAGCAGGTACCAAAGCACCTGTTTTTTTATTGTATTCTTCCATCGTCAATACGTATAATTCTATGGCATTGCTCGTATATGAAAGGATCATGGGTGGCAATCAGAATGGTTGCCCCTTCATTTTTGTTCAAGTCATGGAAAATATCCATCATATCCTTTGAGGTTGAACGATCAAGATGCCCTGTGGGTTCATCGGCAAGTATCAAGAGAGGATTGTTGATTATGGCTCTTGCTATGGCAACTCGCTGCTGCTGACCACCTGACAAGGATTCCACCAGGTTTTTTTTCTTTTGATAGATGCCCAGTTTCTTTAAGATTTCATCTATTTTGAGCTCAATCTCGGAAACTTTCGTTTTGTTTGACAGAAGCAGAGGAAGAGCTATATTATTGTATACCGTATTGCCTAGTATAAGGCCAAAGCTTTGGAGCACAAACCCAATTTCCTCATTCCTTATTCTTGCAATCTGTTTGGAACCTAACTTGGTTATATTCCTTCCTTTGAAGTAATACTCTCCCGAATCATAATCATCAAGGCACCCTAATATGTGAAGAAGAGTACTTTTTCCAGAACCTGAAACACCCACCAGTGCAACCAGCTCCCCTTCTTCTATATTTAAAGATACATCCTTTAATGCATGAACATCGTTTTTGTTCCCTTTCCTATAAACCTTATTTATATTTACAAGCTCAATCATAATTATATATCCCTCCCGCTGATTATCCCTACCGGACTCTGTTTTGAAATAATTGAGAGTACAAGGAATGACAAAAGCACATGTATGGCTAAAGTAATGGCAATGAATCCAAAAAAGGCTGTTGTGTTGAAAAACATGTATTTAAATTCAACCCTGTACAGGTATTTAATGAGAAAGTAGCTTATTAACCCTGAAGTCAATACCACAGGTATGTTCTGAAGAAACTGCATTGTCAATGCCTTCCTCCTCGTTGCACCGCATAAAAACATTGTAGCAAAAGTCTTTGTATATGTATCAATGTTCAATATTCTGTCCCCTGTAAATCCACAAAGGAATATTGTATACAAGGTAGATATTAATATAACAAGAAATCCTCTGTCACTTTTGTTTATTTCAAGAACTCTTTTGTATTCCTCATCAAATCTCACAATACCCAATTGTGCAAGTTCGTTTGTATCGAAGTAATCAAGCCTTGCGTATTTCATATTGTTATACTCATATCTTTTTTCATGTGGAATTATCCCCTTGGCATCAAGACAGATTATCTCATCACTGTGTATGTATGGTTTTAAAAGACCTGCAACATAAACCGTATACTTTGCATTTTCATCTTCCAGAGTGGTATATAGTTTGTAGGTTTTGCCTACCTTCAAATCCTTCCTGAATTTATAGGGAATAACAACAATAAAGTCATATTCTCCAATATCAATATCATCAAACCATTTGCCAATCTTCAAGGGCAGCTTGACTATATTTAGATATTCTCTTGAATACACTCTTGTGTTGAACCCATCTCTCAGAGGTCTGTCAGGACTTTCCTTGTAGAAATATAAGTATGGATAATTGTAATCAATAGGATTGCCATTCTTTGTGCAGTATTCTACTTGCTCCTCATCTTCCATGTCGTAGATGACAATATTGTTTGCAACAAGTGCTCTAAGTTCGGTTCTGTTTGCATTGTCAATCAACAGATGATTGAAAGCTATATTTCCCAATACGAGCACAATAATCAGTTCGAGAATTATAATTATCCTGTTGATTGAGAATATGCTGCCATATTTAAAAGCCAGCATCATATTTTTAATAAATTTCATTAGAGCACCTCCCTTTTCATGACTGATAAGGCAGTGGGCAGAAGCAGTATAAAACAGAATACGATGTTTGCAAAAAACGTAATGTAAACAAGGTTGGGACTGAGCATTAGCAGGGTTGTGTCAAACTTTTTGAAGAAGCCAAACAGAAACAGTTTGTAGATTAATGTGCCTAAACCAAAGGAAATTGCAGTTATTACTATTGGGATTGTGTACATGATTGACAACGTAAACAGTTTGCCTGCACCACACAGTTTATATATTTTAAACCTGTATTTGTTTTTCTGTATAAGATATCTGTTGAGGTTTAGTGTATTAAAAGCAACCAGGAGAAACACCAAAAGAATTATGGTGATTATGAATCTGTGTTCCACTGAATTACTGGCATCATCCAGGCTGTACAAAGCATATATCTCATACTTGACAATTGAATTTATCTTTTTAATTTCTTCATGCTCAAGCTCCCTTTCAAACTCACATTGGGCATAATAAGCATATCGTTCTTCTTCAATTAGCTGCATATTGATTACTTTTGGAAAACCTTCAAACAGTTTGTTTACATACTCAATATTAAACTCATTCTCTCCCACATCATCTTTAAGAAAAGCAATATTGTATTTTCGTTTGTTTTTCTCCACTTCTTCGAGATATGTAAGCTCGTCTTTGAATTTTGACATGAAAGTAAGCACGCATGCAGTGGAGATGCTGGCACACATGATGAATATAACTATTACAATGTGGTTTCTTCTTAACACAAGGGAAATGTCTGAAAACAGAACCTTTAGCTTTTTCATTAGAACCACCTGTCCCAAAGTTTTTTAACACCCATATTAACTGCATAACCTATCCAGAAATAGAGAATAAATAAAAGAGGTATTGTTATATTTGTATATTTCCAGGACTTGTTTCCAAATATGATGAAGGAACTGAAGATTATGTATGGGGAGAAGCCCAGGACAATGGAGGAGATGATTGCTTTCGTCCTTGTAATATTTGCATATGCATTCTTTATTGAAAAACCAGTCAACATGGGAATTGGAGCAAAACTGACATATACGTTGAAAAGCGCACTTCTTACCAATTCGTTGAACCCCATTCTGGATATATCTGAATATATTGCACGGAATGGGATCAGCTCCAAACACTCTAGTTTGCTTCTGTTTAGAGGACGTAGTTCTATTTTCCACATGTCACTAGACAGCGGCATGGGAAGGAAATTATGCGCAAACCAGGCATAGACTCCAAAACAGAATAGAATATGAAAGAAGACCATTTTTGAATCCTGGTGTTTTTTGTAAAGAAAGTATGCAATTAAAGCGCAGATTATGGTCACAGGCCCTATGATGGTTATGTCATTTTCCAGAATTGTAAACATGAGAGCATCCTCCTTTTGACTTTATTCAATTCTTGCAGCATTGTTTGTCAATTATTTAATCAAGAAATTGTGTGTAAAGTATAACATTATGGTTAAATTTACATTAATTGTGGTATTTACCTGAATTGTTAAAAAGTTTTACTCTTTTCCTACAGGGGATTTCTTGGTAAAATTATATATATTATTAAAATTGGGGATTTTAAAATGAAACACGAATGGAGGAAGCACGAAAAGGAGTTATACATTCCGAAGGAAAAACCTGAGCTTGTTGATGTGCCCCCCATGAACTTCATTACAATAAGTGGAAAGGGAGATCCCAACCAGCAGGATTTTGCAGACAGGATAGGCGCATTGTATCCGATAGCGTATGCAATTAGGATGATGCCAAGGAATGGATTTACCCCCGAAGGGTATTTTGAGTATACCGTATATCCACTGGAAGGGGTCTGGGATTTGACTGAGGAGGGAAGAAAAAAGGAGACCCTTGTAAAGGATGATTTGGTTTACACAATAATGATAAGGCAACCGGATTTTGTTACAAGGGAAGTCTTTGAAAGAGCAGTTGAGATTGCAAAAAAGAAGAAGAACAATCCATTATTTGATGAGGTCAGGTTTGAGACAATAAAGGATGGTTTGTCAGTACAGATGATGCATGTGGGTCCCTTTGATGAGGAACACAGGACGTTTGAGAAGATGAAGGAATATATTTCTGAGAATAATCTTAAACTTAAGACTCTTGTACACAGGGAAATATATATATCGGATATTAGGAAAACGGAGCAGGAGAAGTTGAAGACTGTATTGAGATATCTTGTTGAAAACAGGTGAGGAGCATGGCCGGTTTTTTTGGAAAGAGAATAAAAGATGAAGAGCTAATGGAAAATATCAATGTTGGACAAAGATTGTCGAAGACAGGTTTCTTCACGCATGATTTGGTTAAGGACAAGCTGATTATGACCAGCCAGGTTTATAACATTCTTTGCATGGAATCACATGATAATATCTACAATGTTATCCATGATGAAGGCCAGAAGGCTTTTTTTGAACATGAAGAGATGAGTTATGAAATGACGCTGGAAGGTCAGGAGAAGCATTTGCAGGTATGGACAAGGACGGTTTTTGATAAGGAAAAAAGACCAGTAAAGATATATGGAGCATTGCAGGATATAACTGATAGAAAACTTATTGAGAACAACCTTAAGGCAATTGGAGAAGACTTAAGTATTGCGCAGAAGGTATCCGGCGTGGGAAGTTGGAGGTATGATGTATTAAAGGACGAGTTCTATGGAACTGAAGAGATGTTCAGCATATACGGAATAAAGCCTGAAGAGTTTGACAATGACTTTGAGAGCACAATAAAACTTATTCACCCTGACGACAGAGACAATGTAAGACACTGTCTAGCTGAACACTTTGCAGGCAGGTCCTGCGAAATAGAGTTCCGCATTCCTCAAAAAGACGGCTCTGTGAAGTATGTAAAAGGAAAGGGAGAAGCCATTCTTAATGAGCTTGGGCAGACTGTAAGCGTTATTGGCACATTGAGGGATATTACCCAGGAAAAGCTTCTTCAAATGCAGCTGGAGCAGAGTAACAGGATGATGGAACAGGGTCAGAAACTTGCCAAAACAGGCAGCTGGGTGTTTGATATTGCAACCAGCAAAAGTACCAGTTCTAAGGGAGTTTACAGAATATTTGGAATAGATCCTGAGAATTTTGATAATACATATGAGAGTTATGTGTCATTGGTGCATTATGAGGATAGGGACCGGGTTGACAAGCTTCTTGGCGCAAGATTGAAAGGGCCTTTTGAGATGAAGTTCAGGATTGTAAGGCCTGACGGAGAGGTGCGGTTTATCCATCAGGTGTCCGAGTACGTTTTTGATGAAAATGAAAATCCTGTATATTTGTATGGGGTAATACGGGACATAACTAAGGAGAAAAAGCTTAACGAAGAGCTTGAAAAGCGACAGGAGGAAATTGCTGGATTGAAAAACAGCTTCCAGATGCTTCTGCAGGAATCCAGCGATGTGTATGAGATAATCAAACCGGATGGCACTATTGTATACATCAGCGAAGCGGTGGAGAAAGTACTGGGAAGCAAGCCTGAGGACCGTCTTGGAAAAAATGTATATGACTTTTATGAAGGAGAGGAGCTCGAGAAGGTTAGGAACTTTATAAACAGTGTGGTTGAAAATCCTGGGGTCAGGCTAAAGGGTGATGTGAGGCTGAGATTAAAGGATGGAAAGGAATTAAATATTGAGGCTGAACTTCAGAATTTGATGGACAATCCTTTCATTGAAGGTATTGTCATCCACTTCAGGGACATAAGCGACAGAGTGGAGATGAAGAACAAGCTCACATATATCTCAACACACGATGACCTTACCAAGCTTCCAAACCAATCCTATTTCAAAGAGCAGCTTAAATCATACTGTAGTGAGGTAAAGGACACAAAAATGCCTTTTGCCCTAATGTTTATATCCATAAGCGGTCTGAGTTATGTAATATACACATTGGGATACAGTATTGAACAGCTGCTTGTTTTGGAGATTGTAAAGCGATTAAAGGAACTGTTTAATGATAATTTTATTGCCCGCTATTCCGAGGACGACTTTGCCGTTGTACTCAAAAGTCAGGAAGAGGATTACGAATCCCTTGCAAAAAGGATTATTAACACCCTTACAAAACCATACAAGATACAGCAGTACGAGCTCACTGTATCCGTAAACGTGGGAATCAACTTTTTTGCTGACTGCAACAAGGATGTGGATTCCTTTGTGCAGGATACGCTGCAGACAGTCCTAAGAGCAAAGAGGGAAGGAAAGAATCGATATAGGTTCTATTCGTCCAGTTTTGACATACAGAACTTCAAAGATTTCTTTTTTAGAAACGATTTGAGAAAGGCAATTGAAACGGATCAGTTGAGTGTCCGATACCAGCCCATTGTGAATATTTGGAGCGGTGAAATACTGTTTGTAGAGGCCTTGGTAAGATGGGAGCATCCCGAATGGGGACTGATATCTCCAGGAGAATTTATTGCTATTGCAGAAGAGATGGGACTTATTATTGACGTCGGAAACTGGATGCTGAACAAAGTCTGTCAGGATATAAAGAAATGGATGGAAAAGGGTATAGAGAATGTAGATGTGGCAGTAAACTTTTCACCTCTTCAGTTCCTGCAGAAAGATTTTGTTGATAACATAATCGGAATTATAAGCAAGTATGGTGTGGACCCGTCCTTTTTGACTGTTGAAGTAACTGAAAGCGTACTTATAGACAGAACTGACAAGGTGTGCAATGATATAAACAGGTTAAAGTCTTATGGTGTCAAGGTAGCTTTGGACGACTTTGGTACTAGGTACTCGTCCCTTTCATACCTGGATTCCCTTGAGCTTGATATTATCAAAATCGATGGTTCTTTTGTAAAAAAAGCGGTCAATGACAAAAGATCCTTGTCCATAATTAAAAGCGTAATAGGTCTTGGAAAGGAGCTTGGCATAAGGGTTGTAGCAGAAGGTATCGAGAACTGGCAGCAGCTTGAAATGCTGAGGCAGCTTAACTGTTTTGCCGGACAGGGATATTTGTATACCAAGCCTGTTGTGCTTGAAGAGATAATAAAGCTTCTGATTATTGGAAGATGTAATCCTCAGATGGAGGAGGAAGCAAAACCTTTTGTTGAAAGAAGAAAGTTCTTCAGGGTCAGGTTTGATGTTCATTTAGTAGCTGATATGACCATTGTAGAGGTAAAGGGAAGGAAGGTTAGTGTTGGAAAGACAAAGGTCTTGGTAAAGAATATGGGACCTGGAGGACTTTGTTTCATATCTGACATAAAGCTTCCTGTGGAAAGAGACCTCGTATTGAGTTTTTCTACGGAGCTTATGGGTAATACGCTGGTTCTTTTGGGATATACGGTATGGTCGAATGAACTGCAAGACAATCTTTATGAATACGGTATTGAGTTCATAATCGACGAGAATACAAGAACCGAGCTTACGAGAGTATTGAATCAGGTTCAGATAAGGATGAGAAAGACCGTAATTTTTACAGAAGGAAGCTTTACAACCTACAATCCGTATACTTTCTTTAAAAAATTGAAAGACAGTGAGGATTAAGAGTGTTTTTTTGAAGTTGTTCGAATAAATAAGTGAGAGGTAAGTTTTATCTCTCTTTAACTGGAAGGATGATATGTTGCCGGATATTGGTGCTGACTGCTACCGACGCTACCTGGAAGGTGATGAAAGTGGTTTTGAAGATATATTGGACTTATACAAGGACCATCTCATATTCTTCATTAACCGCTATGTTTCCAATTTGAGTATAGCAGAGGAACTTGCGGAAGATGCGTTCCTTGAACTTCTGATACACAAAAACAGGTATAACTTTAAGACCTCTTTCAAGACATACCTGTTTACCATAGGAAGGAACAAGGCGATTGATTATGCAAGGAGAGGCTCAAGGTATAAATTTATTGATATTGATGAGGTAGTGGAGAAAAGCGAGAGTTACATACAGGTAGAGGAAAAGCTTTTGGTGGATGAGAGGAAGAGAGTTGTAAACGAAGCTTTGGGCAGTCTCAAAGAAAACTATAGAGCGGTCTTGCACCTTGTTTACTACGAGGAACTATCCTATGAGGAAGCGGCAAAGGTAATGAAGAAGAATAGAAAACAGATAGAGAATCTTGTTTACCGTGCCAGAAAGGCGCTGCGTGAGGTTTTGGAGAAGGGAAATTACGACTTATGAAGAGTAGAGAGGAATTCAAAGAGAGTATTTATAGAAAAAGGGATTTGTACCTTGCAAGAAGAAAACAAAGAAGGAAGGTGGCAGTTTGCGTGTCCTCTTGCGCTGCTTGCATTGTTCTAATTGTTTCACTAGTTGCAAGGTTTGTTGTTCTTCCCGAGAATAAAACCAGTGATGCGACAAGTGCAAGGGTGCCTGAGACAAATGCCGATAGGAGCACAAGCCTGGTTAAAGTCCATTATGTGGATAAAAATGTAACGAAAGAGTATAAGTCGGAGGAAAAGGTTAATACTTTAGTTGAGTACCTTGACAAGATAAAAATGGAAATGCGCTGGATAGGTGGAGATTCCGGTAACATACATGATGAAAATGAGGGAAAAATGATTGTCGAAATAATATTTAAGGGCAATGATACAAAGAAGTATGTTATTGGCAACGGGGTTATTGTGAAAGATGATTGTGTATATTATTTATCTAATGAAGATTTTGAAGGTTTAATTGAGCTGATTGGTAGTATGGAGGGTGACTGAGAAAAGGAGGAATGCATATGTCTAGATTTTTTAAAAGGGTTACAACCACTTTCCTGGGACTTGTTCTTGCCATATTCATGGTGCTGAACACAACACCCTACAGTCTCAAGGTGGAAGCTACAGATTTGATGGAAGGTATAGAGTCGAATAATGTGGAAGGCAAAACAGTGGATGGAAGGTTTGTTGAGTTTACATCAAACTTTTCAATTGAGATGTTCAAAAGGTCTTTTGATGATGAGAATACGCTGGTTTCGCCTCTCTCCATCATGCTGGCACTTTGCATGACTGCAAACGGTGCTGACGAAGGTACACTGGCGCAGATTGAAAAAGTTTTGGGTGATGGTACGAAAATAGGAGAGTTGAACAGATATCTCTTAAGCTATGCAAAGAGTCTTCCCAACGAGCCCAAATCCAAATTTAAAATTTCCAATTCCATCTGGTTCAAGGAAGGTTTTCATGTAGAAAGAGATTTTCTCCAAACAAATGCAGATTACTATAATGCCAACTGCTACAGATCTCCTTTTGATGAGCAGACCCTGAAGGATATTAATAACTGGGTGAAGCACAAGACTGATGGCATGATAGACAGTATCCTTGACAGAATTTCAGAGGATGCAGTCATGTATCTCATTAATGCCATTGTGTTTGATGCGGAATGGGAAACGGTTTATAAGGAAAGTGACATAATCAAGGATGACTTTACCAACCTTGACGGAAGGAAGACAAGAGTTGATTTTATGCATTCCTTTGAGGCAAGGTTTCTAAAAGATGATAGCGCAACAGGATTTGTGAAGTCTTACAAAAACGGGGGATACAGTTTTGTGGCACTTCTTCCAAACGAAGATGTGAGCATAGCGGAATATATCAACGGATTGACGGGAGAATATTTCATTAACACTCTGGAAAATGTCAAAAATCAAAGTGTCAGCGCATATATCCCAAAATTCAGCTATGAGTATGAGGTTGGGTTGAATGATATTTTAAAGGATATGGGCATGCCAGATGCTTTTGACGAATCAAAAGCGGATTTTAGTAGGATGAACCCGGATGTAAGACTTGTTATAGCTGATGTCTTGCATAAGACCTTTATCAATGTGGATGAAAAGGGTACGAAAGCAGGTGCGGTAACCAAGGTGGAAATGGCTCCAACTTCCATGCCTCAAGGTGAAACGGTAATGCTTGACCGTCCCTTTGTATATGCGATTGTTGACAACAGCACCAATTTGCCGTTATTCATTGGAGTGGTTACAAATTTGGATTAAAGAAAAGGCACCAGGTGGTGCCTTTAATCATTTGTTTAACAACCTTTTTTGCATATTACGTATAGAGAACATGCAGCAAAAACCAAAGGCCAACACTACCCAAATGAAAGGATTGGTGCTGTCGTTGGTTGTTGGGTTTGTATCAGGTTCCGTATACTCAACCGCACTATAGACTTCAATTTCTCCAAATTGAGAGATATATGCAGGGGTGCCAGCTGTATAAGGGCTGTGAAGAGTTATGTGAATCTTTATATATCTTGCAAGTACATTATCCACTTTGTATCTCAGCACATCTCCTGGCTTTACTCCTTCGATATTCTCAACCACTGCAACTATCTGATAGTTGTTGCCGTCAGGCGAAGTCATGATTTGATAGCTAGCAGGGTAGAATTTTGCATCGTAGTTGGCAGGCTGCAGCATTATGGCTGCTACGGTTTCAAGCTGTTCCAGGTCAATGACAATATCCACAGGTGTATCCCGTTTTATATCATCATAAACATTGACGCTCCATCCATTGTGTGTTTGATAGGGAACCAAATTAACGGGATTTATACCGTCTGTAAGATACGATGCTTTAAATATGCCTTCAGGCGCTACATAGTCGGATGTGGCAGTGACTGGTTTGCCAAGGGCGATATTGTCTCCCAGAGGAATTGCAATCATCTTGCTTATTGCATCATTCAATTCTGCAACAGCGTTAAGAAGGGCTTCCAGATTGTCGCTCTGTGTGCTGAGTACTTGTTCTGCTTCAGAAATGGCCTCGTTTAGTAAAATCCTGCTGCTGTTCACATAGAAGTTTAGGTCAATATGCTTTGCTTCTGTAATAGCTTTTTGAAGGGTACTTTTTGCACCTGTTAGCTCATCCATATATGCAAATACTTCAATTTCAGAAAACTGCACCATGTATGCATTAAGAGCTCCTGGATGCTGCTGGAGTTTGGTACAATATACACGTACGTATCGTCCCTTTGTTGGAGTAAATGTAATGGTAAGGGGTTCGGTGTCCGTAATGCCTCCTTTATACTCTGCGACGGTTGTAAATGTGGTACCGTCTGTGGATATGTCAATCCTGAAATCTATGGGGAATGCAATGGTGGTGTATCCATCTGTGTTGGCGTCATACATAGGATGAAGGATAATCTTTTCTATGTCGTAGATTCTCTGCAGGTCAATGGTAAGATACTCTATGGAGTCCTGAGTATTTGTTAGGAGAACGTCTGATGCCCAGTTTGTTTTGTAGTTTCCATCGGTTACGAAATGTATGCTGTTGTTCCACTCGGGATGTTCATAGTTGCTGGAATAATCTACAACGGGTTTTCCTTTTGCGATATTTTCGCCAGGTGCAACTTCTTCATCGACATAGTCTGTTGGATCAGGCATCGGTATGCTGCCATCGTCATTATATAGTTTTGCTTCAGCCAATTCGCAGATATTGCCTCTTTTTACAAAGTCAAGACGCACATATCTTGCGCTTGCCTTGTTAAAACGAAAAGTGGGAACTGTTATTGTAGGCTGCTCGATATTCTCGATGTTTTTAACAGTAGTCCATGTTTTTCCGTCATTTGATACTGATATTTTAACTCCTGAGGGGAAGTATACTCCGGAAGCAGATCCATTGCCCGCAGGATAAAGGTCTAGACGGTTGAATTCCTTTACCTCACCAAGGTCAAACTGCAGCCATTCTTTTTCGTTTCTGATTGCCTGCCAGCCCATGAAATGTTCTTCCGAGATGGTTATTCCGTCATTTACGCGATTTACAAACCAACCACTGCTGCCTCGTGAATCAGAAGCAAGAACATATGCATTTTCAAACAGATTTGCACTTTCTTTGATCTTTTTGGGAGTAACAAAAGAAACTCCTTCTGGCAGTGCCAGCAATACGGCAGCACCGGCATCCAAAGTACGGGTGAATACACCATTCTTATACTCGTTCCCTATTGGTGTCAAATTGCCTGTAGTCTGATTTACCTCACTCAGCGAGCCAACATCAGTAAATCTTAATCCAATGGTTTGAGGAGCGTTCATGTACTTGTTTACTACCATTAGATAGTTTCTTCCTGTGATTTTGTGCTCCATTAGCGACAGTATTATGTAGCTGTCTGACTGTACGAAGAAATTCTGGGGAATGCGCTGATACACTGGATTTGTCGAATTTGCACCGCTGTGGTAAACTTCAGCAGCTCTCAGTTTGACCAGTGTTGGCCCTATTGTATGAGCATACCTGTTGATTTCTTTTATGGCATAGTACAGGTCGGTGGGATTGCCATTTCTATCAATAACTCCATCCCCAAAACCAGGACACAGTACTTCGTTGGGTGTACCCCATGCGAAATAGTTGATTTCCGTGCATCCGTAAGCCAAGCCCACATTTACATGGTAAAGAGTCTCGCTGCTATTCAGTTTTCGATATCCATAGGAAATAACTTGGGCGTAAAAACCGGTTCTGACATTGTTTTCATTGCCAGCCTGTCTGATGGCTTCGAAATGCTTGAAAAGGTTGTACTCATCAACAGAATTTGGAGCAGGACCGAAAGGATAATTGTCAAAGGACAGGACAAAATTGTCTTTATTAATGATTAAGTGAGCAAGATCCGACAGGCGATCCTGGTAGTATCCATCGTTCCAAATATCTGGATAGTTGTTGAAAAACGCGGTGGAGTTCGGATCAAACTCAATCACTTCATTTATTAGTTTTGCATAATCATTAGGAGATACAGCCTCGTCCAGGATATAGTAGCCGCCAAGACCATCCCTCCCTTTATACTCATTAAAAATGGCAAAAAGCTCTTCCCGGCTCATGCTCAAGGCGTTGTTCTGTATACGATCGTCATAAACATTGCAGAGAATGCCCGCATTTGCTGCAAATTGAAGGGCCAATTTCATTGATGCCGGATCTGTAACCCGCATTGCGCCGCAGTATTCCATAACGTCTATACCTGCATCAGCAGCCAAATCAAACTGTTCCTGAGTTAATAATTCAGGATATGAGATGGGATGAAATGCGGTAATGATAATGTTGTCCAACAAGTCGGTATAGACATGCTTCTTTGAGTTTGAAGTCACTGAAGGGTCTTCATATTTGCTTTTGCAGCCAACAATTGCAGTGCCTGCCAGCAAGGCAAATATGCATAAAACCAGTATTCGTCGTGTTTTTTTGAATAACATACATATTCCCTCCTTTGTAGTCATCATATTCATTCTAGTTTCTGGTTTTGCCTCATTCCATGTATATATAACACTTTTTTGATGTAATATTGAACATTATCTGTTTGCTTTTGGTGTTCTTGGATAGTAAAATAAATGTGATATAGGTGTGATGTTGGAAAGGAGAATATTGATGCAATTATGAAGGCTGACAAATCAAAATGGTATTGCAAAGAAGTATTTAGTGATAATCCGTATGATTATGTAATAGGGTTTACTGAAACGATTTTTTCACATGGAATTCATATTCATGATTTCTTTGAACTCAATATTGTTCTGTCCGGGAGTGCAATTCATCGTTTCAATGCCAATGATTTCAGGATACACATAGGGGACGTTTATATCATTCCTCCCAGAGTCCCTCATGGCTACCTTGAAACGAAAGATTTGAAAGTATTCCACATTCTTGTACATAACCTGTTTCTTGACAAATACTCTGCCGAACTTGCCAACTTCTTCAGCTATTATATGTTATTCACCATAGAACCGCTACTTAACGAAGGAAGCAGCGAGCCATATCTTCTCCAGTTAGACAAGGACCAATTCGATGAAATCAAATACTTTCTAAGCAAATTGGAACATTTCTACCTCAAATTCGACACACAAAGCTGTATAATCAGAGACACCCTGGGTTTGCTCGTGATTCTTAGGCTGTGTCAGTTTTATCAGGAAAAGACGATAGATGGTTTTGATTTGTCAAACATAGACAGGGCATATATTGAAGGTGTTCGGTACATGTTTAACAATTATAACAAAAAAATAACTGTTAACCAGCTTGCTGAACTCGTTCATCTTTCCAAAAATGCCTTTACAATCAAATTCAAAAAAATGTTTAATGAAACCCCAGGTGAATTCCTTATTTCCTACAGACTCACCAAGGCGAAAAATCTTATCCAGTATACAGATTGGCCGCTATCCACAATCGCAGAGCAAACCGGTTTCTACGATGTATCTCACTTTGTAAAGACTTTCAAAGCTCGTGAAGGAATCACTCCCGATGATTATAGGCGTAATTGCAATAATTGACAATAGTACCAACCTTCCTTTTTATTGTTAATCTAATTCTGTATAACTTTCCACATATCTGCTGGCTTGTGTTGAAAACAGCTCATAATATCTGCCTTTGAGTTCCATGAGCTCTCTGTGGGAACCTTCCTCTATGATTTCTCCATACTCTAGCACGACGATCTTTGTAGCAAGGGTGGTGCTTGATAATCTGTGGGAAACAAAGATGGAGGTTTTGCCTTTTCTGAGTTCATCAAACTGTTCATAGACTGCCTTTTCCGCCATGGGGTCAAGAGAAGCGGTGGGCTCGTCCAGTATCAGAATATCTGAGTCGCTGTAAAAAGCTCTAGCGATCGCAAGTTTCTGCCACATTCCAATTGAAAGTTCAATGCCGTTCTCCTCAAATATCCTCATCAAAGGCGTTTCATACTTGTCTGGTAGTTTTTGAATGAAAGAATCCGCATCACTCTTTAATGCCGCTTCATATATTCCCTCGGAATCAAAGCCTTTGTCTATTTGTCCAAAAGATATGTTTTCATTTACTTTGAAAGCATATTTTCCAAAGTCCTGAAATATGACGCCAAAGATCTTGTAGTACTCGTCCACGTCATACTCTCTTATGTCTTTTCCATCAAGAAGAATTCTTCCTTCTGTCGGGTCATACAGTCTTGTCAGAAGTTTTATAAGGGTGGTTTTGCCAGCACCATTCAATCCTACCAAAACAACCGTATCGCCTGCGTTTATTGTAAGGTTGATGTTCTTTAATACATCCCTTTCTGTACCGGGATACCTGAAGCTTACATTTTCAAATTGAATTACATGTCCTACATGTCTTACAGGATTTCCAGGTTCTTGTGTTGATGGCACGATGGTCCTCTTTTCATTCATGAACTCAATCATGTTGTCTATGAACAAGGTCCCTTCAAAAATACCTGCAGTGGTGGCTATAAGGGCGGCGACACCTGAAGATATTGAGTTTAGTGCTCCTGTGTACAGGGCATAGTCACCAACCTGAAGTTTTCCTGCTATGACTTGCCTTGCAATGAACACAAACAGAAAGAAGTTTACTACGCTGGAGAGTATTGAAAGTCCTATGTGCCAAAACCCTTCCTGTCTGATTAGCTTTTTTAGTCCTGCAAAGTATTTGTCGAAGGTTTCCTTATAGCATCCTATGAAAAAATCCGACAGGTTAAACATTCTTACTTCCTTGACCAGATCCTTGTCAACTACAAGACCTGAATAATAGTTCATCTGCCTTCTGTCTTTTGACCTTCTTCTCATATACATGAAGTTCTTCCTTCTGTAAATAAAGTTAATGATTGCAGATGGAATTGATACAAGGATAATTATGAATGGGGCAAAGGGGCTGATGACCCACAGTATGGTTATGAAGGATATCATGGTGATTAATGTACTGATTATGTTGAATGTTGAATTAATAACCTGTATGGGTCTGTGACCGGCTTCTCTGTTGGCATTTTCCAGCTTCTTGTAGAATTCGGGTGAATCAAAGCTTGCCATGTCTACTTCTTTTGCCTTGTACATAATCTTGAGTTTTATGTGATTCACAACCAATTGGCCTGCAATGTTGTTCAGCATTGAATATATATTGTTGACTATGCTTATAAGTATAAAGTAGCCGAACTGCAGTCCCAGCAGGAAGGTGACAAGTTTGAAATCCACCTGCTGCAAAAATGCCTTTGCAAGTGCATTTAATAGATTTGCGTTTATATATGCGCCTGCAACGGGCATGACACCATTGAACAAGGCCATGAATACCATTAAGAACAGTATCCATTTTCTTGTCTCCCAGACAATTCTGAATATGTAAAAAAGCCTTTTAAAGAAATCGCTGATTAGTGTTATTAGAAATCCTGGAATCTCTTTTACGGATTCTGGTGTAATTATATTGCGTTCTTGCATGACAACACATCCTTATATCTCTTCTTACCTTCAATTATATATCCCATAATCTTTTTCTTCAAATTTTGATTAAAATCACATTCTTTTTAAGAATAATAGGTAAAATATATGTACCGGGCAACAATATTGGTTGCAGGTAATGGGATAAATGGTATAATATACACATCCGCATGAGAGTAAAAAATATGGGGAGGGAATCGTATGGAATGCATTAGCAAGGATTTAAGAAAGGAACATGATGCAATTCTTTTTGGATTGACCATTTTGGAGCACCTGGCTGAGCTGGTTCGTGCTGAAAGTGGTTATGATGTTGATGACTTGAAGGGCATGGTGGATTTCTTCAGGTATTTTGCTGACAAGTGTCACCACGGCAAGGAAGAGGACATCCTGTTCCCAGCCATGGAGATTGCGGGAATTCCAAAGGTGAACGGCCCTATAGGTGTTATGCTGAATGAGCATGAAGTTGGCAGAAAGCTTATTAAAGGCATGGATTCGGCAATAACTGGCAATGAAGTGGACAAGGAAGAATTCGCAAATGCCGCTGATTTGTATGTGGAGCTTTTAAGGTCTCACATAAGCAAGGAAAACAACGTTCTCTTCCCCATGGGAGACAGAAGAATCCCAGTAAGCAGACAGAAGGAACTTCAAGAGGAGTTTGACAAGTTTGAGAAAGAGATCATGGGAGAGGGCAAGCACGAAGAGGTTCACAGCTTCATAGAAGACATGGAGGTCAAGTATCTGCATTAATATTTAATAACAGACAAAACAAATTTTATATCATGCAACGAAATATAAAAATATTGTAGTATAATTGGTTTTGTGTAAAGGATGTGAACGTTATTTGCCAAAAGTCATACTAACCAACATGGTTATGATTGAAGACAGGAAAAACAACAAGGTACTGGTGCAAGACAGGATTAAAAGCTACAAAGGGTATTCCTTTCCTGGAGGTCATGTAAAAGGAGACGAAAGCTTTTACGACAGTGCCGTACGGGAAGTAAAAGAGGAAACCGGACTTGATGTAAGTAACTTGAGTTTTTGCGGGATAATTCACTGGTTGAACAAAACCAATGAGGACAGATATATTGTATTTCTTTACAAAACTCATGAGTTTAAAGGAACCCTTCTTGAAAAAAGCGAAGAAGGTAGAAACATATGGATTAGCCTTGATGAACTTGTAAATAGTCCTTTCACAAACAATCTTGTTGATTATTTGCCCATGTTTTTGGACAAGGGGTATGGCGAAGCATTTGCTCCATATACAATAGAAGACGAGATTGAAAATGTTTTTTTCAAATAGGGGAGGTTACATGAAAGAGAGAATCAAGAAGACTTCATATATTTTTGTATTTCATTTGCTACTCAATTTTCCTTCTGCCTAAGGATGTTGCCAAGACAGCTGTAAATGATCTTACATAAGCACACTGTTTTTCTAACGAAAATACTTACATACACCACTCTTTGTATTTTAGCCATACTTGTATATGGCAATGAAACCTTTTTTGGCCACACAATGAAGAAGAAAGCCATGCTTGTGGTTTTAATGATTTCTTCTTTGCTCAATATTTTTACATCCGTTATCCAAGGCAGCTAGTTGAGACCTATTGCCTTGTTTGTCTCCCTTAAAAGTGGACTGCGGTCTATTCCATTTATCTCGCACGGTGCCTTTGTTTTCCGGTTACCCGGATTTTTTAGTGACGTTTAACGACAGGTCTGCCGTGGAGCAACCGCCGAGTCTTTCGACACTCCCCATCCTCATCAACCGCTATGCCATAAACGGTCCAAACGCTTTGCATATGCATCCTTAATACGGATTCCTTTATATTATTTGTGGCATAAAACCATATTTTTTTCATTTAATAGACTAAATATTGTCTATCCTTATAATAAATAGTAATCTGTAAATGTAAAGTTGTAAATCGTGCTATTTTAAGTACACAAAGTTCTCAAATAGGCTGATATTATATATATATTAGATCAATAAAGGGGGATTTACATGTTTACAGATTATACAAAAGGTATGATAACAGAATACTTCGTCAGAGGAGCTGTAAGCCACATATACAGAGGCGACAGAGGGTATCCTCTTACTATCCACTATCGTAACGGACGTAAAATAGTACATAGAAGCATACCGTGTTTTGTCGTATATTGCAGGATGTCCTTCGATGGCAAATTGCTATATGTAGGAAATGAGAATTGTGTACTCCATTGCTTTGATTCAGAGACCCTAGATCCCCTTGATCCCAGGCTTCTTGGGATGTTTGACAACGAAGGTGCAGTTGTTAATAAAGAGAATTTTAACATTTTCAAAGGTTTAATGCTGACTGAATATGAATTTAAGGCAGGTGATTACTGTACCCAGTGTAATAGTGCAAATGATGTCAGATACTCAAATTTTGATGGATCTATATTGATTTGCCAAAAATGTTTTAATGACTTTTACCGGATGATGTATTTCCGTATCATTGATATGCTGGCAGATGAAAGTTTAGCTGAAAAACGGAGAGTGAAAATGACATCTGAATATACAAGAACAGAATGCAAAATGGAGGGAATACATCATATTTCTGCATATATTAAAGTAGAAACTTCAGATGACGTAAAATACTATCTTACTCATAATCATCCTGATAATTACTTAAAAAGCCTTTGCTATCAGGATAAATATAGGGATACTAAAATAACCATATGCGGACTACATGATGATATATGTTATGAGATATTTATCGATCCTGAAAATAAGGTAAAAACATATATACATCAGCCAGAAGCAATCAGCCGTGAGGATCGTGAAGGATATAAGGAACTAATAAAGGATTTATCAGACGAGCTATTGGAAAACCCATTTACAGAAAGGCTTACTGAATATGAGTTGATTCAGACTTTTAGCTATTCAACACAGACACCATTTTCAAATATGAATGTTCTTTTTAAGATATTAAAGGACACAATGGATCACTTTGGTGAAAGAGAATTACTTTTGTATACCTTTTCTGATGGAAAGATAAAGGACTGCTATAAGTATGATATTACAAAGGATTTTAAGATATCTGGATATCTTAATGATGTTGGAGGATCCTTTCTGTTATTTTCAGAAGAAAAGAGGTTTGCGATAATACATTCAGGCTATGGATTTGCTGCAGTAGGCGGTACCTATGAGTTTATGAAAAAGTTCAGACAATTTATGATAAAGAACGGGATATATGGCACTCAGGATTTTGTAAGATACTACCGGTTATATAAGAAGGACATGAATAGTTTTTATGCAAGGAAGAGAAAAATAGTAACCTGGGCAACAAGCCAAAAGTCTCAGGCAGGGCTCTATGATATACTGCATACCCATATTTTTTCTTCTAACAACAGGCGGTTAATAAGAAATGATACTATATGCCATTGCTTCTATTGCTTAAAGCAATTTGAAGGATCGAAGATAAATGAATGGATCAATGACAGAAACGGGAAGACTGCGGTATGTCCTTTCTGCGGGATTGATGCCATATTACCTGAAACCTGT
>DUPL01000114.1 GCA_012838385.1 Clostridiaceae bacterium | reverse complement strand
TGTGGGCAATGGCACAGGCAATGTTGAGCCTTCTTTTCATTCCACCAGAAAAGCCTTTTGGAAAGTCTTTTGCCTTGTCAGCAAGTCCTGTAAACTCAAGGGCTTCCATTGCCTTGCTTTTTAGTTCCTTGCCTCTTAAACCATAAAGTCCTGCAAAGAATTTGACGTTTTCCAAACAAGTCAGGTCCTCATATATCGCTATATCCTGAGGGACTATGCCAGTGAATGATTTTGTTAGGTTCGCATTTGATTTTGTATTTGCATCCTTAATATATATGTTTCCTTCGTCGATGGTTATCAAGGAAGTAATCATGTTAATCAAGGTGCTTTTTCCAGCTCCATTTGGTCCAAGAAGACCAAATATTTCACCTTCTTCTATTGAAAGTGACAAATCATTTACTGCCACAATGTTTCCATATTTTTTGGTTACATTTTCAATTCTAACAATACTCAATTGAAAAACCTCCTGTGTATCTTTCGAAACCATATTATATACTTATTTTACAGTGAATGGAATAGATAAATATTAACTTGTTGAAAAAAATAAGAAAATTGTATAAGATATTCCTAGGATAACGATATTTCGTTGGGAGTGAAAGAGAATGAAAAAGCAATTCATTATTGTAGTACTTCTTCTCGTCCTCTGCATTTTCGTCAGTGCATATACATATACAACTGACGGCAGCTTTGAGGATGAAGAGGTTGGTTCGTCTTTCGTCGACTTTGACAAGTTCAGCTATGACTGGGGTCATTCTGTTGTTCATGGCGAGACGGTTCTTGAAGAAAAGGACGGAAACAAGTTCTTAAAGGTAACGGGATTTTCAGAATTTTATTCCTACGACCCTATAACTGCACCTTACACATTTAGTTTGGATTTGAAACTGGAAGCGGTGGGAGATGTGAATGTTTTTGTCAGGGCAGGCAGGAACGAAAGCGCACCATTTCCTTTCTATGAGTGGGATTGGTACACAGAAAAGGGCGGCAAGAATGGTGAGTCCTCCACCGGAGGACCAGGACTTCTGGTTTCGTTAAGGCAGGATTCTGTACGAATTAGGATAAAGAACATGCAGATGGACTCGGAGAATGAACAGATTAGTTCGGTGTATCATGATTTTCCAATGCCTGAGACGTACAATTACAAAGAGTTTAATAATATCAAATTTGTGGATGATGGTGAGAAAATTGAGGTTTTTGTTAACGATGCACTGATTGCAACTTGTGAGATGTCCGACAAGGGAAGGTACGAAATTGACGCAGAACATATGCCTGTTGACTTTGAGTATTTCAAAAAGGTGGTTTTGAAAGACAGCGAAGGCAATGTGGTATTGGAGCTTGATAATGCAAGACTAGTGGCGGAAGATTGTCATGTGGCCTTTGGAGGAAGGAATCATCCTTTTTATGTTGACAATGTTACTATGAGCTATGAAGTGGAGGATACTCCGGAACCTACGGGTACTCCGAAACCAGAGCCTACTGATACGGAAGTTCCAAAAGAAACAAATGAATCAACCAAGAAGCCGGACGAAGAAAAAGGCGAAAAGGCTGATTGGATACCTTTTGCGGTTGTATGCGTTGTATTGGTATTGGTAGGTGTTGTAATAGCAATTATTGCGAGAAGGAGAGCGGTCAAGTGAATATGAGATTTTCAGGAAAAGCGTTTGCATTTGCTCTAAGTTCTTTTGTAATGCTAATGTGTACTCTTTCAGGCTGCACAAAAACCTATGACATTCCTGATGCTCCTGAAGGAATCGTATATCTTGTTTATGAAGGAAAAAGCAATTACAAAATAGTTGTTGGAGCAAAGGCAAGCAAGGCAGAGCAGTATGCAGCGGAGGAATTACAGAAGTATATTAAGAAAATTACGGGGTTTAATATTCCGATTATTAAGGATAATAAAAAGGAAACTGAATTGGAGATTGTTGTTGGCAAGACCAACAGGGAAAAGGATTATGAAGTGGATCGGGACTCTCTGGGAGAAGAGGGTTTTACCATCCTTTGGAGCAACAAGAAGCTTGTCATAGCTGGCGGTGGGGACAGAGGAACCATTTACGGTGTATATGACTTTTTGGAGTCTTTAGGTTGCAGGTTCTTTGCTGAAGGTGTGGAAAAAGTGCCTTCAAACAAGACCTTGGAGCTGCAGCTTCATGAACCAAAGTCCGACAAGCCTGTCTTTGAGTACAGGGATTTGTTCTGGACAAATACATATGATCCTGTATTTAGTACGAAGCTCAGACTGAACGGCTGTCTTAAGAGCGGAGAGAATGGAAGAACCATACCCAAGAATTTGGGGAGCGGTATCTTTTATGCAGGTCCTCACTTTGTACATACATTCGAGCATCTGGTGCCAGCATCAGTATACTTTGACGAGCATCCAGAGTACTTCTCTGAGATAAACGGTGAAAGGACCGCTAAGCATCTATACAGTCAGCTTTGTCTTACCAATCCCGATGTCCTCAAGATTTGTATAGACAAAGTAAAGGAGTGGCTCAGGGAGAATCCTGAAGCAAAGATTGTATCTGTTTCCCAGAATGACAGTTTTGTGATTGAATCGTATTGTACCTGCAGCGAATGCAAAAAGGTGGATAGGGAGGAGCGTTCCAAGTCTGGTACATTGATAAGGTTTGTAAACAAAATTGCAGAGGCTATAAAAGATGAGTTTCCTGATGTTTATGTGGATACTCTGGCATACCAATATTCCATAGAGCCGCCCAGGGTGACAAAGCCTTTGGACAATGTTATTGTACGGGTGTGCACGGGAGGGTGCTCGGCTCATCCCATTGGCAATTGCCCTAACAATTCAGGAATAAAGGGTTGTATTGAAAGGTGGGCAAAAATCTCAAACAGGATATACATATGGGACTATACTACAAACTTTGCCCAATACCTCTGTCCATTTCCGAACCTTGACACCCTGCAGCCAAACATGCAGTTCTTCTTTGAGAACAATGTTAAGGGAGTGTTTGAGCAGGGCAACTATCAGGAGGGATTGAATGGAGAATTTGGCGAGCTTAGGTCATATATTCTGGCTAAATTATTGTGGGATCCATATACGGATGTGGAAATTCATATTAACGAGTTTCTTGAGACGTATTACGGAAAGGCAAGTCCGTATGTGAAAGAGTATGTTGAGTTCCTGCATGAAAAGGTATCAGCCCCAAGTGTTCATTTCAACCTGGTGGTTGATGCTGCTTCCTTGTATAGGTCGTTGATAAACAACGAAGAGCTTGCACATCTTGATTCTCTTTGGGAAAAGGCAAAAGAGGAAGCTGAGAATGAGAGGGTTTTGGAACGTGTAAGAAGATCGGAACTCTCTTACAGATTCTATAAACTAACTTCAAGAAGGGGAGAGTTTGCGGATGTTTTCGAGTATGACAGACTTGAGAAGGAGTTTTACAAGGATTGTAAAGAGCTGGGAGTTCTAAGATTAAGCGAGGGTGCAAACATCCCGCTTGTGAATCCGTAAAATAAGCCCTGCAAGGTTTGGTCCTGCAGGGCATTTTGCTACTTCTTTGTGTTTTTGTTGCTTTCCCATTCAAAATAGCCGTCCGGTATAATTATAACCAAATCGGTTTCTTTTGGCTCAACTTTGGCGAGCTTGTTGTTCTTGAACAGGTATGTTTCTTTGCTGTTTTCCTCCCTGTACATGAAACCATCGATAAATCCGTATCTGAGTGCAAGATACGCCTCGGTAATTTTCTCATACAGGTAAGGGTCTTCACCTTCGGTTCCTTGGTCGCAATTTTCATTGCTTGGCGGCCTGATGGGAACCGTGGCCTCCCAACCTGTTTCCTCTGCGTGGTCATTGTAGCTTGGGATTATTATCATTTCCGGGTTCTGTTTTATTGCATTCAGCCAGGATTGTATATAGTGTTTTCCGTTCTCCCTGTAAATGGTTTGAATCTCTATTCCCTGATGAGCCTTGTTGTAGCCAGGCTGAACGCCAATAACCTCGCTGCCCTCATTCTGTATGTCAAAGACCCATCCCCAGTTGCCTTCTGTTTGGAATATTGACTGGTCTTGAGCTTTCTTCTGCCAGGAGATGAATCCCGTGCCGTGTCTTATGGTAAACCTGTCATCTGAATGACGTTTGTTGACTTCGCCGGCAATGTACATGATAAGGAAGGGTTTTCCTTTGTACTGGAAGAAGGTGCCGGGGTGATCATTATGCAGTTTCCAATACGCATCGAGTTCCTTTTCCTGGATTTTCGTATTGCCGTCTCTCAAGGGTCCTCCTGTTGCTATTGCAATCTGTGGACTGTTTTCACCAAGTTCGTTGGCAACTTTGAAGACTTGCTCAATGTTCTTGGCGATAAGGCCGAAATCGTTCCAGTGGCCGTTTGTGTCGTCAATCATCAGATAGTCAACACCTATGTATTTAAGTCGTGAAAGGACGCTTGTTAGATAATCCTCATCGCCACTTGAATAATATCCGTAATCAACGGGCTTTAAACGGGTCCAGCCTTCAGCAAACCAGTGATCATGGGTCGGTTTGCTTTCGTCAGTCCACCATACTGTAAACCAGGTGCCTACCTTGGAGGAATAGTATTCCTCCCCATCTTTGTAAGGCCATTGCCCAAACTTGTCATACGCTGGCACGTCTACATATTTGTTGTCGGGTTTTATGACGTCCGGTGTAGGGTTGGGCACCCTTTCGGTTCTCTTTTTTTCGGTAACACTTGTATTGCTGCAGGATGCGGCAAATAATGAAAAGGTTACTACAAGTATTATCAGTTTTTTCATTTTGCTATTACTCCTTGCTAATTCTAAATTATGTAAACTGCCCGCCAGAATCAGGCAGGCAGCATTAATCAAATTAAAACGTTTCAGCCAGTCTTATTGCTTCCTTGATTGCTTCTTTAATGCTTGCCTCTACATCCGTTCCTACAACGTCGAGTTCATCCACGGACAGGGTCTTGAAATCTACTATTCCAAGGAACCCAAATAGTGTCCTGAGATACCTGTCACCCATTTCATACTCGGCAGCACCTTTTTCTGTATAGTTGCCGCCTCTTGTTGTAATATTTATGGCTTTCTTTCCTTTGCACAAACCTTCTGCGCCATACTCGGTATATCTGAATGTAATGCCACTTACCGTAACATAGTCAAGATATGCCTTCAAAATGGCTGGAATTGAAAGATTCCACAAAGGTTCAGCTATTACATATTTATCAGCGTCCCTGAACTGATATGCGTACTTCAGGATTGGGTGTTCCCGGTCTTCTGTCTCTTTGTGGGCAAGGACTGCGTTAAGGTCGTCTTCACGCAAAAAATCTATTCCTTCCTTGTACAGATCCAGGGTGATGATTTCATCGTTTGGATGAAAGCTCTTGTATGCTTCGATAAAACTGTCTGCAATTCTGAAGGTTCTCGATTCGCCTTCCTTCTTTGCGTTTGCCTTGATATACAATACACGACTCATTTATATTCCTCCTTTTATGTATATTATGCCTTTGATTAAAAAGCATATTCAGAACTATGTTTT
>DUPL01000113.1 GCA_012838385.1 Clostridiaceae bacterium | reverse complement strand
GGGATTACTTGCAAGCAAGTAATCCCACACATCTGTGGCAATAGGCTCACCTGTCGGCAAACGGTTAATCAGCATGTTTATTGCTTCTATCCCTATATAGCCTTTTAGATTAAGCAGTCTGTACTTGTTCCAAAACCATTGTTGAGGCCAGTTTGGATGAGCCAAAATTGTAAAGCCTCCCGCTTCTTTTGCCATGTTAATTGCAGTCTGATGGTCATACTCATGAAGAGATTGATCACAGCCAACTGTCACCATGTGCTCTTGTACCGAGTATTCCACCCCTGGTACCATGGTCATGTTTTTATCTGTAAACTCCGATGTATCCGAAAACAAATCATGATTGGATATTGCAAGAAAGCTAAAATTCGCTTCTCTATAAGCGTTAACCACTACATCAATATCATTCGAACCACAGGTATTTGGGCCAGTGCCCGCATGTGTATGGAAATTTGCTTTTCTCCATTTTCCTTTACTTAAGTTCTGGTATGGGTTTACATACATTGAGTTGCCTTCAACGTTGGAACCCCAAAACATGTTAAAACTTCCTTTATGTTCATCACCAATCATTGTCACTATATACTCCCCTGCACTTTCCAAATCTACTTTAAATTCTGAGGTTCCAACTGAGTTTTTTACATAAACCAGTTTCCTCTCCGCATCTTTAACATAGACACCCAGATTGCCACTCTCAGTGACAAAACTAAAGTGTAAAGATGGTTTTACCCCTTCATCAATAGTAATAACTTCGCTCTTCTCGCCATGAAAGTTGTCATAACTTACATTTATCGAATACTCAGTGGTATTCTCTGTAGCGTTTTTGAATGAATACCCAGCTTCTTTGCATGATTGCAGCATAAGCGAAGATAATACAAGAATGAATATTGCTAACCTTCTCTTCATAACGATCCCTTCTCTTTTTTATATCAAATCAGAAAAATCACCAAAATTGTCACCACTTGCTGTAATAACATCATCGCTTTCAAAAACATATATTTCAAAGTCAGGTAGCTCATAACTCATTTTCATTGAAAATCCCCCTTACTCAATATTTTGTAGTCCTGCATCTCTGGAAAATCCCACTTTACCTTCCAGCAGAGTCGCTAAAGCCAACTCTGCCGGAAAGCAACAGTTCTTCAGCCAGCTTGCACCTTTACGAATACATCCTCTTCAGGCATGATGAAAGTATCATGACTAAGCAAAACATTATTTGCCAGTAAATCGTAATGAACTCCCGGTGCGATATCAATTTCTATCAATACGGTTTCACCGGGCATAAAAATGCCGGCATTCGTCAACCTGCCATTAAGGTACACATCTGTGTATGAATCTACATCAACGACATACATTCCCTTGCTATAGTATATTGTCTGAGACTGGGAATGACAATCGTATGCGACAACAGTTATTGCATAATCATCCGCCTTCCTTTCAAAGCCAAACTCAATCTCATCTGGCATGTCATCCATACTATGTATTGCATACTGAGAAGACAAACACATAACTTCTTTCTCTATCACACCGTCTACAATCTGATACAAAGTGACTATGTAATATTCCACAGGACTGCTTCCATTCTTTGCACTTCGGAATTTACCTGTAATTACATCTGAAGTTTCCGATGTAATAGTAATTTCCTCTTCATCAAAACGAGGCTTTTCAAATTCCACTTTGTCCTGTGTGTATAGCAAATGTGTTCTATCTTCCCTGGGTGCAGGAACATACCATACCGGTTCATATTCAGAGTCATTCATGAAATTTTGCCTTCTTACCCTTACATTATTATTTATGTCCACCTCTATCAAGTATCCTTGAGCAAAATTATAAATATCGCCCAGGTTTGCCTGATCCATGCCATCTATCTTTGGTGCTATGTAATAGTACAAACCGCCACAATCCAAGTTAGTGTAATCCCTTTGGCGGATTGCAGAATCACTATTCAACGGTCGATGTACATGCCCCGTAAAACAGATTACCTGCGGATATTTTGACAGAACCTTGTCAAGATTAGCACTTGACGGAAAATGCACCGCAACAAAAACTGGTTTGTTAGGTTCTTCTTCAGTTATCGCTTGTAATTCTGAGTCAAGCCATAAAATGTGCTCACCCACATAGTCATCAGCGTCCCAATCAAAATCAACTCCCAGAAAATGATATCCATTTACGAGCCAATGCCTTCGTCCTGCAATTATCTCATCTACATCGTTTACATCTGCATCATAGAAATCTTCTCCCAACGTCTCGTAGAACATTGTGCTCATTATTGTAGGATCTCCTCCCTTTTTCAGATCATGATTTCCCAGAACGTACAGGATTGATGTCTCTATTCCGCGGCCTTCTTCAATTACTTGCTTAAACAATTTAATTTCAGTATCATCAAGCAAATGCCCTGCCATATCTGTTATATCTCCAACGATTAAAAATGCATCCAGCCCAAAGTCAGTTCTTGCATTTAAACTATTCATAGCTGTTCTCAGCTTGTCCATCTGTCCTTCTCTGCCTATATGAGTGTCACTGACAGCCCCAAAAGACAGAACAATGTTATTCTCGTCAAAATCATCAGATATGCCAAGACCTGTTTTAACAATATTTACACTTCTCTCTACAGCCGACTCATAAACAACATGCGTTACATTTTCCTTGTCTGTGTACCGGACGTAGCTTCTTGCAACGAAAACAGAATCATATTCATTTTCTGGTATGTTAATTATTACCGCTGTAAACCATTGATACTCTTCATCATCAACTAAAATTCTTTCAGCAGGTATGTTCAAATACTTAAATCCAGCAGCGCCCAGTACAAGGTCTTCATTCTTCAATGACAGTGCGTCTAAATTTCTCCTTAATGTTACAAGCGTTCCGTATGAAACATTCACTGCATCTGCGGGTATCGACCCTTTATTAATCTGTGTTATAAATCTAAGGCCTTGAGGCTCATTTATCCTCATTTGAGCACCTAATGTCTCAAACGCAATCCCGTTTTTATCACCAATACTAAAAAATCTTGCTGTAATATCCATATTTGAAGTCGCACTTCCTGTATAATTTCTGGAAATGCTGATGACCTTGCAAGTCTCGTTGTCATACCATCCACCAAAAGCATATCCTTCTGATGGTTTTGCATACAACTCAAATGCAGTACCGTGAGTGTACAATCCGCCACCTATTACAGTTCCGTTACCATTGTTTGCAACCTTTATCAAGTTGCTATACTTGAATTCCCCCTCGAAAGCCAGTGCTGCATCTATCGTTTTGAACAGAGCAACATATTTTATCTCTAAAACATCCGATGTCTCACAGCTGTCAAAAGGGTCTATGCGAAGGGTAGACAAATTTCCACTCCATTCAGAAATATCTGACATGTCAATAGTTATAAGCTGCCAATCTGTTGTGGATTTATAGTTAATAGGTTTAGAGCTGACTCCTGCATAACCACTTGCGGGAGTCGAAAAATACAACTGTCCTTTTAAAGGTGTGCTACTGCTTCTTCTAACAAATAAGGATACTATCTTATACTCATCCAAAGAAACGTTCGTGTCCTTTTCTATTCTTAATGTAAAATACGGATCTGATACGGTTGCCCCACTTTCGGCAAAAAAAGTGATTTTTGCCGCCTTTATTAAAGGGTCAAAAGAGATTTCCATATTTTTAAGTCCACTAGTTCTCCCTATTGTGCTTGAATGTTTGAAATCCCAGTAAACCTCTGACGGACGCAAATCTGTGTAAACAACTGAAAAAGTCTCACGCTGTCTTATCTTATTATCACTTCCACAAATGACAACATCATACTCTCCTGGTGTAAAGTGACCCGTCTGAAAACCGCCGTCTTTTTCCAATGGTAGCTTTGTCTCTCCATTTTGCTCTACATTAGCCCATGCAAGAGCATTCTCCTTGACAGCCTCTCCGTCTTTGGGAATAATTCCTATCCAGTCTCCCTGCACTGTTCCATTAAATGAAATATCCAAATTTCCAGCCTGAGTAATAACATTTGTTTTTAAGCTGAGTTTAGTTGGACCATAAAAATTACCATCAAAGTTGTTTGCAGCGTCAACTGTACTGAAGGATGCAACATACTTTATCTCGTATACGTCATCTTTCTTGCACTCAGCAAAAGGATCCAACCGAAAATGTAAAATGGTACCCTTCCATTCTGGTATTTTTGACATGTCAACAGTAACAATCTGCCAATCTGTTGTGTTTTCGTAATAAATAGTTTCTTTTTTCCAGCTGCCCGAAGAACCGTCTGTTCTATAGTATAAATCTCCATAATTTGGCGAGCCTTCACTCTTCCTTATCAACAAAGATATTATTGGATAATCGTCTGCGAGCATGTTTGGATCTGGCAAATTGAAATAAATATGCGGATCAACAACCTTGTTGTTCTCTTCGGGACCAAAAACAAACTTTATAGATTTTGTTCCTTCAGTATACTCAACACCCGCAATTTTATTCTTAGTCCCAAAATTGTTTACTGATTCGGGATTGTCAAATACCCAGCTAAAATCCAACGGGAATGGATCAACATAATTCACAGTAATCGACACCCTTTTAATCTCCGTATAATCTGTCATGAATACCAGGTCATAAACCCCTTCTTCAAGGTCACCTATCATTAATCCACCCTGTCTGTCTTCTAATACCCTAACCGTTCCAACTCCTTCAATATCATTCCATGCCAATGCCATATTCTTGTTTGCTACATGATTCTTGGGCATCAAAGCATACCAGCTGCCACTGCTTACCTTGGCATAAGTAACAATGATATCTTCTGTTTGAAACATGGTATCCTTTGAAAGAGAGATAAAAGGACCATCGTCCGATGAGTTTGTGTAAAAGAGATCATCAATTGATAGCGTCCCACTTCTGACCGACATGGCAATTGTGCTGTCATCCTTTGCTATCCTTGCATTTGTTACTTCGAATTGCACATCTCCATTACCATCCAATAGTTTTGCATATGTGTAAATCCCATCAACTGGAGAACCGTATTCAATAACAGCCATTAATGTTTGGTCTACAAATATCTTTATCTTATGTCCGTCATCCACCACATCCAAATCAAAAAAGTTTAGAACTGTGTTTTTATTACCCGGCATATTTACCTCAATGTATTTTCTGCCAATACCCGAAGTCTCGTTCTTTTCTTCACTTGTCTTTATACCTATTTGAAGTTTATGCGCATGAGGTTTGATATATACTCCAGTAGCTCCAACGCCATTTGCATATACGCCATCATGAAACGAATCAGATTCATATTCATGGATAGGTTTACTGTCATTTTTATAAGGTGTAATTGTTGTCCTGATAAATACAAACCCACCTCCATGAGGAGCAGCTTCGTTGTAGCTTCCTTTAAATCGTCCAGAGAATTCAAACGTTTGCCCCAGGTTAAGATTGGAATTGCCCCTTAATAGTCGGCCATCTATCCATCCCATTTCCAAATATTTGTTTGTACCTTCATCGACAATCCGAAAACCACCAGAATCCCAGTTATTCCAACGATCTTCTCGTTCCAGATAAAAGTACTTCTTTAATGAACTCAATATATCTAGTTCTGTACCTGTTTCAAAATTCTGGACATAAATAGTATTCTCTGTTCCTTCAATAATAAAATTTGGTAATATAAGTGAAAGTACCAAAGAGAATACCAAAAAAATTGATAAAATCCATTTTTTCATTTTCAAACTCCCCTCACATTTGTTAGTTTGTCTTATATCTGGATGGATTTTATCATTAATATTTATATAGTTGTTATAAGAACAACTCTCATAATATTAAAAAAGTAACATAAAGGAAGAAGAATAATAAATTTGCAGTATTGCATTATTAAAATTAGATGTTGCTGAATTTGCTGGTTATGTATCTGTTTTTATACTTATATGGTGTAGTGTTCTCATGTTTCTTGAAACATGCTATAAAATGAGAGGCTCCGTTAAAACCAGTATAACTGCTAATCTCTTCCAGGGACAAGTCTGTTTCTATCAGAAAACGTTTTGCCCTGTTGATACGAAGTTTGATAAGATAATCATAAGGAGACGCTCCAGTATACTTTTTAAAAATACGAGTAAACTGAGCTTTGCTAAAAAAGCACATCTCAGCCAAATCCTCCACAGTGATTTTTTTATCCAGGTTATTACTCATGTATTCAATACATTCCAAGATAGACTCACTATGCTTTATTTTCACATTCTGGTTCTGTCTAGACAGAATAATATCACCCATAACTGATACATAAGGGATGAGCATATCAAATCGCTTCTGATTGAAGGTGTTTGTATGTTCTTCATCATGTCTCTGAATATCCTGTCAACTATTTCAGGGTTACTCATTTTCGTAGGCGTTACATCACCGCCATAGCATATTTTGTGCAAGTTGTCACATGCATCCCCTTCAATAAAAACCCATATGGAATGCCAGCTGTTGACAGGATAATAGATTATATGATCATCTATACTGAAAATACATATCTTATGCTTGTCCATTACAAGCTTATTATTTTTAAACTCAATAATACCCGTTCCATCCACAGTATATATAAGCAAATACTGCTCCAGTATCCTGTTTATAAATATCTCTGGCCCCAAAATACCCTCATTGACACTATGAACGCCCAGAGAAAGCTCACTAAATCAGGAGATCGGTTTGTTACATAAGGTATCGCAGTTTTTCTAGTCCACCCTCTTATTTCAATAAATGGCATAATACTCATTCCTCATAATACATTATTGATGCGAAAAAAATCATTTGTTTATTATCTTATTTTAACATAATTTTTACACATCATAAACCTTTCAACGATTATATTATTGTTGAATAATTGCATTATTAAGTGGACATTAAAAAGATCTTTTTTATATATTTTCAAGACATAAAACTAATACCACTTAGTCCATCCGTCACCTGTAGGAGATAGGTCATGCGATGCTGCAGGAGCCTCTTCATTGCTTTTTACAGGTGTAGGACTTTCTGTAGTTTGCGGGGTTGATTCTTCATTGTTATTCAAATCTCCAAAGTTTCCATAATTGTCGCTTGTACTTTCAGGTAAACCAGGCGTTGTGGCCGCCGGAGTTGGTGTTGAATATCTTTTCTTGTTTTTATCATTTCCACAACCAATAATGATAATTACAACAAGCAAAATAAGGATTAATATATAAATAACTCTCTTGACTCTCATCACTAAGCTCTCCTCTCCACCTATCCTTGTCCAATTGTCAATAATACATTATCAAGTCTTATTGAATGGATGTAGCAAAAAAAAGGCAAAAAATATTTAAATCGTGTCAAGCATTAATATTCCTACATATTTGCTATAAGGCCAAGTCTAAGGGTTTCGGATAGTAAATTATAGGAGTAATCCTGAGGCATTTTGAATATGTCGCCTAAAGAGAAAATGATTCTCTCTGCCATTTTGTAAAGGGTGCTGTCTTCTTTGAACAGCGCCTTTTGTAATTGCAGGATGCATACAAGTGCAATAGGAATTGCTTCTGCCATGCCCAGGTATGGAGAAAGAAAAACAAGAAGATTAATAACAATCAGATAACCGGCAACCGTCAATTCACCAGTATTATCAAACATGTACTCAACAAGCCAGTAGCCTGCAAGAACAAGCACGGACAAAAAAACAAAAACGGCATTTCCCACACTGTCGGGCGCATCATCAACTTTCCTGCTAAGATCCCCTATGTACTGCTCTATTTTTCCTATCTTTCCATGAGCCACAAAATCTCCATCCAACACAATATTGTCCAATCTGTGCACGGTTACAAAGTTTTTGCCTTCCCAATTTGCTTTTACATATACTACCTCTCCCACAGGATTCAGTAAAGCCCCTATAAAACTCCATGTATAGTTGAACATGCGCTCCTGCATCCTTTCAATACCCCTTCTGTGCTCTTCCCTATTCAAATATTCATTACTGAAACCGGGTCCGTCAAAATTGGCACATATCTCAATAAAGTCATCGAGCCCGTACTTGTAAGATATTATGGCAAAATGAGAAGCCAGGTTTCCACCCAGCGAGTGCCCGGCAACTGCCATAGAGGTATATCTGTGTATGTATTTGGAATACGCTATCTGCCTTGCAAAATTCTCACACTCCTTTTGTTGGATGGTAATCTCACTGTTAAGAAGCATAAGATCTGCAAAAACCCAGTCTGCTATCCTGTGCCTGATTTCCGACATTGGCTCGCTTCCTCTAAGAGCGCAAACTATTCTTTGTTCATCAAGTTCAATGAGACAACCGTAAAACCCGGAAGAATGAGTAAAATCATTGTCGTTGTAATAGTCTACAAGCTTGTAGCTTCTAATGGCTCTCAAATCATCTTTGCTTACGTATTCCAGCAAGGACAAATCGGCAATATTGGACTTGCCAAGCAAATCCAATATCTCTCCTATTGATACGGGACCGCCTTCTGACAAAAAGTCAAAACCTTTATACAAATCCAGAAACGCAATAAATGAAGCGTACGCAAGCTCCCTATCGGTAAACGGCATAAAATCACCCAAACCTGAACTCAAACACAGGATAAAACCTTCTCATAAAAGATTTATCCAAAAATCTTCTATTCTCATACGACAATGTGGTATAGTCATAGTAATTCAAAACAAAAACATCCAAGGTCAAGCTCCTGCCCAGTTGTGAAACAGACATTTCTATCCGCTTCTCAACTTCCTCTTTCGTCTGAAGATTATCCAATACAACAAGAATTCCATAGTATACGTCTTCCTTAAACAAGGTAATCTCTAGTCTTCCGACAATTCCATATTCATACAGATTAAAAAGAAGTGCCTTTTCCACTTCCCTTGCAGCATATGCTCGGATATAACTGTCCTGGATGTTCTTCCTGTCTGCAATCACTTTAAAACATATTTTTGAATCGTCCCTTGCACAGCAAACGGCAACCACCCTGCCGCTTGCCATGTCGTAATTGCCGATTGCCAGTACATCAAATTCCACATCATATTTCTCCCTCAACCTGTCAAGGATGAAGGAAGAAATATAATCAGTTATTTTCCCATCATGAATGCTGTTTAACACTTGCCCAATCATATACCATACCCAGGCACTTCTTTAATATAGGTTTATTCAAAAGATAAATAAAAATGACTGATAAAAAGAAAAAAAGCAAGGAATTTTCCCTGCTCATTCTCCATTTATCATGTTTTCATACAACTTATTGTATTTGTCCACAAGCTCTTCCAAGTCCAGTTGTCTGAAATCGTTTATAAAATCTGATACCAGTTCAGTCATTAATGGATATTCATCCGGCAGCTTTTGGCCAATCTCCTCATATGTAAAATCGTACAACTCAACTATCTCAAGCTTGTTTATTGCAATTTTGGCCTCGTATGTTTCTCTCTTCAAATCATGAAATACATCGCTTAATAAAAGGCATATATAATTCTTGCACAAACTCGAAATCTTCTCATTGATACCACTCTCTACCATTCGAAGACATTCCAGAGAAAGGTCGCATGCAAATAGAACCACTTCCGCTCGGGCATTGTTGGAACCAACAATTCTATATATCTTCACTAAAACATCTATCAGCAAAGACACATCCTCGTCCTGCATTACATTGTCCAGAACAAAGTGCAAAAGCTTGTCAAGGCAGTCCCCAGCCAGAGAAACATCGGATACTTCTTCATGCATGTATTTGATAAAATACCCCACACTATTTTCAAGCACATTTTTATTAATATAGTATTGGGCTATTATGAGATAAACGTATGAGTATATAAGCTCATCATATCCATAATTATGCTTTATGTTATGTGCAGCAATACAATATGCTCTTTCGTATTTCCCCAGATGAACACATGCTTCACCATACAGGTTAAGATACTCTACGTCCCTGTTCAAGGTTTTGTAGAGGGTTCTAAGGTATAAATAGGAGGTACTGTAGTTCCTCAGACAGTTATACGCATACCCCAAAGAAAAAACAACATCGTTATCATCTGGATAATTCTCATAAAGCACAACCAATACATTAATGCTCTCTTGGGCCTGTCCAGTAAAACAATACATTCGGGACAATACAAGCATTATCTCTCTTTGATCCGGGTAGTGTTTCAAACCCTCATTCAGAATATCAATTGCGATATGTGCATTCTTTTCTATATACTTTTTCAAGGAGCTCTGGATAATTTCACCAACTTCCAAAGGCACATCCAAAGAGTAATTATACAGCTTTCTGATAGTTTCTTTTGTCAATATATCAAACGCAAGTGAGATATCATTGTTTTTATTTGGTGACAGCATACAACGGGCCAAGGCAAGCTCTATTTCCTCTTTTGTTGCATCTCTTGATACATTAAGCAGTTCGTAGTAGTTTACCATAGGACTCCTTTTCAATTTGTTTTAGTCTAGTTTCTCAATTCATCCTGTACATATTTAAGTCTTAATAATTTCTCCTTTACTTCTTCAACGTCAAGCTGAACCGTATTGTTTGAATTAAACTCCGTAGCGATGCTTCTGTCGCTATCTCCTTTTGTAAAGTACTTGTCATAGTTGAGGTCCCTCTTGTCCACAGGCACCCGGTAGTAGTTGCCAAGGTCAATGCTGTTTGCACATTCCTCGCTGGTAAGAAGCGTCTCATACATCTTCTCGCCATGTCTGATACCGATAATCCTTATTTCAGCATCAGAATTAAATATCTCCTTCACCGCCTGGGCAAGTACTCCAATCTTACATGCAGGAGCCTTTTGAACAAGAATATCACCGGATTTTGCGTGCTGGAACGCATAAAGCACAAGTTCCACCGCCTCATCAAGACTCATTATAAATCTTGTCATGTTGGGTTCCGTCACAGTCAATGGACTGTTTGATTTAATTTGGTCTATGAACAGAGGAATTACACTTCCTCTTGAACACATAACATTTCCGTATCTTGTGCAGCATATTGTGGTTTTTTCAGGACTCACGGTGCGGGACTTTGCCACCACCACTTTTTCCATCATGGCCTTGCTCATGCCCATGGCATTGATAGGATACGCAGCCTTGTCAGTAGACAGGCATATTACTTTAGAAACTCCTGCATCTATGGCAGCTGTCAGTACATTATCAGTGCCAAACACATTGGTTTTTACCGCTTCCAGCGGGAAAAACTCACAAGAAGGCACCTGCTTCAAGGCAGCGGCATGAAAAACGTAATCAACTCCATAAATAGCATACCTGATGGAAGACAGGTCCCTTACGTCCCCTATATAGAATTTGAGTTTGTGGGCAATTTCGGGATACAAGGCTGAATACTTATGCCTCATATCGTTTTGTTTTTTCTCATCCCTTGAAAATACCCTTATTTCCTTGATATCGCTATTAAGAAACCTGTCCAGTACTGCATTTCCAAAAGAACCGGTTCCTCCAGTTATAAGCAGGGTTTTACCCTTGAACATAAAACCACCTCATAATTCATCGTCATCAAAATCATACTGCGGAGGAGCTTCACCCACCAACTTTATAACCTTGGGCTCATCCACCACTTTGTTCTCTTCCCTCAAAACCTTGCACTGGAAAACCCAGCTGGCGCCAAAGTCAAACAAATACTTGAACTTGTCGCCTTTTTCAAATTCAAAATGGTTGAGTATGTAGTCAGATGTGTGCCTTCTCTCATCTTCCAAAGAGTCTGCATAGAATGCCCCTTGTGAATCCCACTCCCTGTTTGTCATGAAAAAGGCATGGGCATGGTCATCATCAAATTCAAAAGCATCCAGAATGGCACTATGAAGTTCTTCCAATGTGCTGTTTCCGTTTATCTGAATATGTCTGTAGCATCCTGTACCCAACGATACACTAACAACATAGGAATTGTTCCTCAAAAGAGTCATACCGGGTTCAAACTCATCATCCAGATCAAAATCGAAATCGTCATCTTCATCAACGTATTCATCAAACTCGTCATAATCTTCAAAATCACTAATTCCGGCGACATAATCTGCAAATTCATTCAGCATATCTTCATCAACTTCGCCTGTGTAATAATAGTTGATTAATTTCTCAAACAACTGGATATGTTTTTCATTAATGCCTGTTTCAGCTTCATTAATACCGTGTTCTTTAAAGTATTTTACAAAAAACTCAATCAATCTGAAACTGTTGCCTGCAGGACCGGAATCCATCTTTCCATGCATGAAGATTTCTTCCTTGCTGGCCTTGTGCAAATCCACATCTGCAAGGTATTCAATAACCTCTTCTGTAAATTTTTCATCTATAAGGAACATGTAGTTGACAATCATGTCTTCAACTATCACCACACCCAAATCTCTTTCATACATGTCATAAACTGCCAGAATATCATTTTCAGTAACCTTGTAATTATTCTGTTTGTTTATTACTTCAACCAGTTCACTGATTTTAGTAGTAACATTAATTACACTAACACCTAGTATATAATCTATAATTTCCAGTGCTACCTCTCTTGTCATCATAAAGTCCCCTTATTCTTTTCCCTTCACTATATATTTTTAAAAAACTAAAGTCAAGACCAAAAAAACACAAAAATGCTTGCCTTGAATGCAAAGTTAAAGCTTGTCTATTTTCTCTTTTATCTGCTCCATCCTCTTATCCAACATTGCACTAACTCTGGAACACTCCAAAAGCTCCTCTGCAATTGTCTTTACTTCCTTCTTGTTTATATTATTCTTGTACCTTAGCTTGTGCTCAATACTTGCCCAAAAGTCCATGGCAATGGTTCTCAACTGAACTTCCACCTTCACCATTTTCTTTCCACTGTGCAGATATATTGGTACTTCCACTATCAAATGCAAACTCCTGTAGCCGCTTGGCTTTGGATTTTTTATGTAGTCTCTTTTCTCAACCAGAACCACGTCATCCTGCATGAGCAACAAATCCGCCAGCATGTAGATATCCCTTGGGAAGGAGCAGATAACTCTGACTCCTGCCACATCATATATATTCTTCTCGATGGATTCAATGGTCAGAGGAAAACCTCTTCTGCTGAGTTTTTCGGCTATGCTTTCCGGTGCCTTAAGGCGGCTTTTTATGGATTCAATAGGATTTGAATTGTATTTCAATGAGAAATGTTCGTCAAGAACCCTGAATTTGGTTTCAACCTCCATCATGGCACACCTGTAGTATGCCATCAGCTCGTAAAAGGGCTTTATGTTTTCACTCACCAACTCAATTAACTCCTGGCTCGTTACTTCCTTAAGCAAATACTGTTTGAGATCCTGTTTTTGCATTTTTCCAATCCTTCAAGTTTACTTGTTTCGCTAATAATAATATATACCAAAAACGAGGATTTGTCCATAAAAAATGAATCAGCCGACCAAAAGGAAATATCCGACAACCAAAACACCCAAAGCTATGCGGTAATATCCAAAAGCCTTGAAATCGTTCCTTTTAACGTATCCAAGCAAAAACTTTATCGCTATTATTGAAACAGCAAATGCAACAACCATGCCCGTTAGAAGAATTACTGCTTCCAGTTTGGTAAAACTGAAACCGAACTTTACAAGTTTAAGAAAACTTGCTCCAAACATAATAGGTATGGACAGGAAAAAGGAAAACTCCGCAGCAATCTGTCTTGATGCTCCCAGTAGTATGGCGCCAAGAATGGTTACACCGGACCTCGAAGTGCCTGGAATTAGGGAGAGAATCTGAAAAACACCAATCAAAAAGACAGTCAGGTAATCAAGTTCGGAAATGGAATTAATTCTTGTTTTTCTGTTTTTGTTTCTGTTTTCAATAACTATGAAAAGAATGCCGTACAGTATTAGGGTTATGGCAACTGTAATATAGTTGTATAGGCGCTCATTAAGCCAGTCGTCAAACAAAAAACCCACAACTCCAGCTGGAATTACACCAATTACAACCTTGTACCAGATGGACATGGTTGCTTTCTTTTCCTCAACGCTTTTACTCGGAGCCAAAGGATTAAGCTTGTTAAAGTACAAAAAAACCACAGCAAGAATTGCACCCAGCTGTACAACAACAAAGAACATCTCTTTAAACTCTTCCGATGTCTTAAGCTTTATAAACTCCTCCAGCAGGATCATATGTCCTGTACTACTTATTGGGAGCCACTCTGTAATTCCCTCAACCAAACCCAGGATTATTGCCTTTAGTATTTCAATAAACATAAATCAGAACCCCCGTCCATATGTATGTTTAATCTAAGAATTACATTTTATCACACAATGTCTAGCTTTACCATAAAATATATCGAAGCATCAAAAACAAAGAATCGAGGTTTGGTATGGAAAACTACGAAGATATCATGAGAAAAGGTAACATTAGCAGAAACATGGACAATTACCCTCAGGCATTAAAAGAAATCAACCCTGAAAACATGGGCAAGACAATGGCATACAGGCTGATTTATCCTGAAATCTACTACAAACTCCAGCCTTACATAATGATGGTATGCGACCAAATGGACGTATACAACACAGTGCCCACACAGGAAATGGTTGAGAGCATGACTGATGCAATTTATGACGATGTGGTTCGCATGTTCCCCGATATTGCCGAATATGTCAGGGAACACGAGAACAACGAGGTACGTGAAACAATACAACCAGACGCTATTACTGCACAAGTGGATCCTTTCAGAGGTAGAGACAGGGATAGAACAAGATTCCCAAGATTCAGACGAAGAGGACTTTTCAGAGACCTGATTGACATTCTATTTCTTACAGAACTGCTCCGTAGAAGAAGAAGGTAACACTAGTCAAAGAGACCGACTTTCACCGGTCTCTTTAATATTGTTTTTCCACATGTATGATTCACAATATATTCACTGTCATTTGACACTTTTTTGAGTATAATATATGTATCAAGAAAAAAGAGGGATAAATATGTATGATGTGATAATTATTGGTGGAGGTCCTGCAGGCTATACGGCAGCATTGTACAGTGCAAGAGCCAGGCTCAAGACTCTGGTGATTGAAAAGATGTTTTCAGGAGGACAAATGGCTACCACGGATTCAATGGAAAACTATCCTGGTTTTGATGAACCTGTGGGCGGTGTTGAACTTGCACTCAGAATGGAAAACCAGGCCAGGAAATTTGGTGCGGAAATCCTCTATGATGAGGTAATTGATATGGATTTGGCTGGAAAGGTAAAGATAGTTAAAACAACATCGCATACATACAATTGCAAGGCATTGATCCTCTGCATGGGTGCAAGTCCGAAGAGTCTTGGTCTTGACAAGGAAGGTGCATTACGCGGTCTTGGAGTCTCATACTGTTCAGTCTGTGATGCAGCCTTTTACAAAGGAAAAAAAGTTGCAGTTGTAGGCGGAGGAAATTCTGCAGCGGATGATGCTCTGTATCTAACCAAATATGCAGAGAAAGTATACCTGATTCACAGAAGGGATAATTTAAGCTGTGTGAAAATGGCGCAGGAAGAACTATTCAAGAGTGACAAAATTGATTTTGTTTTTAACTCCCAGGTTGTTGAACTTTTGGGTGAAAGAAAACTGGAAGGAATAAGGGTGAAGAACAGCAAAACAAATGAAACATCCACCCTTTATATTGACGGGCTGTTCATTGCAATCGGTCTTGTTCCAAACAATGAACTTGTACTGGGCAAACTTGAACTAAGCAAGGATGGATATATCATAACTGACAGAAACATGAAAACGAGTGTCGAAGGAGTGTTTGCGGCAGGAGACATATGCGAAAAACCCCTCCGCCAGGTTGTAACGGCGGCATCAGACGGAGCAGTTGCGGCATACTCTGCAGAAAAGTATGTTACCCAATACAATCCTTGATAACCCTTGTAGCATTCCTATACGCAATCTTTCCAAGGGCGTCTTCTCTTATGCCCATCTTTTTCAACCTTTCAAACAGCAATTGTACTTTTGCAGGCTCATTCAGTTCAATACTGCCGCCAGTGCCGTCAAAGTCCGTACCGATACAAACGCACTCAATACCGCCTTTGCTTATCATGTGCACAACATGCCTTGCCACATCATCTATAAAGCTTTCCCGGCTCCCAATATCACTGCTCAAAAAACCAGGAACAATATTCACTCCTATCACTCCGCCTTTTGAAGCAAGCAACCTTATCATGTCATCGGTAAGATTTCTAGGATGAGGGCTTAGCTCCCTACAGTTTGAGTGGGATGCCACAAAGGGCTTTTTTGATACTTCGCAAACATCATAAAAGCCTCCATCGGATAAATGCGACACATCAACCAAGATGCCAATTTCATTCATAAAAGAAACAGCTTCTTTTCCAAAACTGGTCAAGCCTTTTTCCATAATGTTTTTATCAAAGGAATTTGGATAACCAAAACAGTTGGGACTGTTCCAAGTAAGGGTGATGAGCCTTACTCCCAAATCGTAATATTCCTTTATTTTATCAAAACTTCCATTGACGCTTCTTCCGTCTTCGATTGTAAGATAGGCAGATATTTTCTGTTTTCTATCATTCTCAACCAACGCCTCATATTTATCAGCAAATGCAATTTTGTCCTCATACCTCTTTATATTGCACTTCAGCAGCTCCACAAGCATTAAAATATACTCATCATCATTAAAATCCTCATTTCTCTCATCAGGCATGTATATGGCAAAAAACTGCGCAATACAATCCGCCTTGTGAAGCCTTTCAATGTCCGCCATTGCAATAGGCCAATTACCTATATCTTCTACCTTATGACTGTATGCCTTTGATAAAGTATCGCAGTGCAGGTCAATATATTTCATTCACTTCACCTCTATAAGTTTTTCCAAGAATAATCCATACTCCTCTTTTACAGGCAGTTCATAATCCACAAAAAGCCTTCTCCTTTTGGTCCTTACACAACTATTTGCCACCG
>DUPL01000112.1 GCA_012838385.1 Clostridiaceae bacterium | reverse complement strand
GTCTTCCAATAATGTCTTGGCTTCATCTCTTTTTGAGTTGATGATAAATTATACTATATTGATAGGATTATGCAGGTTTTTATTTCTATATTTTTGTTGTATCATAATATGTGTTTAATTATTGTGAGGAGGAATGATTGTGAGCGAATATGGAATTGTTTTGACTACATTTGCTAATGAGCAGCAGGTAAAACCAGTAATAGACGAGATACTGGAATGTAAGTTGGCGGCATGTGTACAGGAAATAAAGATAAAGAGTCATTATGTATGGAAAGGTGAACTCTGTCGTGAAGATGAAGTATTGGTTTTGTTAAAGACAAGAAAGGAGTTATATCCTGAATTAGAAAAGAAACTTAAGGAAATACACCCCTATGAAACACCAGAAATTCTTCTTGTAGATGTGGAGTTGGGAAGTCTTGCGTATTTGAAATGGCTAGATGAGCAAACTCGCAAATAGTATCAGAAGGTTGTGAACATTATATTAAAATAATTGTTAACATCTCAAACCTCGTATGGTATAATAGCACAAGTATTGTAGATTTTACTATCTTTGGAGGTTTGTGTACATGGGAATTTATCAGAAATGCGCAAGTTTCACTAAAGTTGACGAAGTAAAAGAAAAAGGAATTTATCCATATTTCCACCACTTGGAATCCCGGCAGGATGTGGAGGTAATAATGGAAGGCAAGCGCAGAATTATGCTGGGATCAAACAACTATCTTGGACTCACAACTCACCCTGAAGTTATGAAAGCGGCTATTAAAGCTATTGAAAAATACGGTACAGGTTGCTCCGGATCTCGTTTTTTAAATGGTACCTTGGACATGCATTTACAGCTTGAAGAAGAGTTGGCTGAATTCGTTGGCAAGGAAGCTGCATGCACATTTCCGTCGGGCTTCCAGACAAATCTCGGCATTATTAGTGCCATTGTAGGGCGACACGACTATATTATTAGTGACAGGGAGAATCATGCAAGCATATACGACGGGTGCAGGTTGAGTTTTGGCAAAACCGTCCGCTACAAACATGACGATATGGAGGATTTGGAGCAGTGCCTTGCAAAGCTTCCTCTGGATGCCGGCAAGATTATTATCACAGATGGTGTGTTCAGCATGAGTGGAGATATTTGTAATCTTCCCAAAATTGTTGAGTTGGCCAGGAAGTATAATGCAGTCACTATGGTGGATGACGCCCATGGATTTGGTGTTCTTGGAAATGGTGGCAGGGGAACGGCGGAACACTTTGGGCTGACAGAGGAGACGGATATAATAATGAGTACATTTAGCAAATCTCTGGCTAGTCTCGGTGGCTTTGTGGCATCGGACAAGTATGTTATTGAGTATATTAAACACAACTCAAGACCTTTTATCTTCTCAGCCTCAATTCCACCCGCATCATGTGCGGCGGCTTTGGCAGCATTACGTGTTATAAAGAAGAATCCCGAGCTGGTTTCTAGATTGTCGGATTTGGCGCTATACATGAGAAATGGGCTTAAGGAAAGGGGAATTCCGGTCAGAGAATCCGTATATACAACACCTATTATCCCATTCTATACATATGATTTTGAGACAACACTCATAAGAGCAAAGGAAATTTACGATGCAGGTGTCTATTTAAATCCTGTTCTTCCGCCGGCAGCTCCTGATGGCAACTGCCTGCTTAGAATCAGCTTGATGGCAACTCATACATATGAACTGCTGGACGAAGCAATGGATATTATACACTCGGTTATTAACAAGAGTGTTAAGAATGGTTGTGATTGTTAAATGAAGAAGACGGTTGTGATTACTGGAGCCTCCAGTGGCATTGGCTATTATGCAGCAAAGTTTTTTCTGGAGGGTGGGTATAATGTATACGGTCTTAGCAGAAAGGCTGGAGACCTTGCAGGTGTCAATTACATAAGCACTGACCTTACGAACGAAGAATCCGTCAATGCGGCTTTTGATAAAATTGTTGCTGAAACTGGTGCAGTTGACATCCTTGTTAACAATGCCGGTTCAGGTATATCCGGTGCTGTCGAGTTTACTGAAATGTCGGAAGCTAAGTACCAGTTTGACGTAAACTTTTTTGGCATGGTGCGCTGCATAAAATGTGCACTGGGCATAATGCGCAAGAAGGGAGGAAAAATTATAAATGTCAGCTCTGTGGCAGCTGCTTTTCCGCTCCCATTCCAAGCCTTTTACTCAGCTTCCAAATCAGCAGTTAATGCTCTAACCATGTCGCTAAGAAATGAAGTAAGGAAATTTGGGAATATTCAGGTTTGTGCAATAATGCCCGGAGATGTTAAAACCGATTTTACTTCATCAAGAAGAAAAAATGAAACAGGAGACGATGTGTATGGCGGAATCATATCCAATACCATTTCCGGCATGGAGCGTGATGAGGAAAATGGCATGTCGCCTGAATATATGGGGTGGTTGATTTATAAAGTAGCTACAAAACGGAAACTAAAACCTTTTTATATCGGAGGACACAGGTATAAGGTATTTGTATTTCTTGAGAGATTGCTCCCTAAAAGCTTTGTATCCTATGTATTGGCGAAAATGTATATAAAGTAAAATAACAGAAGAAGACCGATTCAACTAAAAATTTCGGTCTTCTTTTATATATTGCTTTTATTCTTGTGCCGCCTCAGTAGTTTCTAAATTTACTTTGGACGGAGCTGGTGACCTCTTGCCTAAGAATAGAAACCTGGTTAGTCGGAAACGATTTAAAATCAAGTGAGTCGCAAGCAATGGAACTACAATGCCTATTATTGTATGGGTGATTACTCCATATCCTAAAATCGGTTGCAGGAAAACAGTTGGCAACATATGTATGAACATTATTGCCAAGGAGTTTTTTCCCAAATATGCTAATATATCAGTTGCTTTATATTTTGAAATCATTTGAGACAACCCTATAAAAGTAACAGAAATTGCTGTTGGAACAGTAAAGTCTAGCAAAATATGATGGTAGTTAAGACCCTTCATTCCAAAAGTATAGTTGTATTTGTCAAAAAAGATACCTGTATAAATAGCTATAGTTATCAGGCTGCTTGTTAAAAAAACAGGTTTGGAGATTTTACTTAATATTCTCTTGGCATAGTAACCAAAGGCAAAATATGAGAGTGATATCAAGGTGACATCAAGATTTAATGGCACTATTATGTTATGGCTTTGGTTAAGCCATGATTCTATATGCGCAACAATGTATAGTATTCCTATTAATAGCAGCCTGTTGGCATCACTTTTAAGAAGTAATACAATTAGATTAAAAGCAATATATGTAAAGAACAAAGTTGTAACGAACCAGATGGGAGCATAAAAACCACCAATAAATCTGCCCCCTAGAAGAAGGCGTACAATATCTTCAGAAAGCCACTGCAGAGTCATTCTTTTTTGCAAAATATGAAATGCATACCTAATAGCGGTTATTGATATTAGAAAGGAAAAATAGGGGACTAATAAGCGGAGTGTATATTTTTTTAATAATGTCGGGAATTACTCCCAGTTTTCGACCGGTTTAAAAAAGTAGCCACTGATAATAAAAAACAATGGCATATGGAACCAGTAGATATAATGGTTTATGGGCATTTCGTCGAAGTGACCTATTACTACTGTAAGAATTCCTATTCCTTTTACAACATCTGCCCATTTTTGATATGTACTTGAATTAGACATGAAAACCACCTTTGTGACAGCGTCAATATAATGTAATGTGGAACAAAATGTTTATGATGAACACAGCACATAAACTTTTGGACCGCATAAATTATATCAAAAATAGTGGGAATGGCAAATTCAAATATTCTTGCAGTGCCAAATAGAGGTTTTAACCTATATATCTCGCCACTTTTATTCTCAACACATTGTCCTTTAGTTGTACCTCTGACTCATCGATTAATGCACCAACAAGATTAAGATTATCGCTTTCAAAATTCATATCCGCAAGCCTCCAGTAATATTCCTCTACAACACCCTTGCGTCTCGGTTTAAGGCCTTTTTTTAACCATTCTATAAAGGTATCTGTATATGTGGCTTGACGCTGAATTATAATTATGGTAGTGCTCTTATCATCTCTTTTAATACTAACGTCGATATTTCCATGTCCTCGCTCCAGGAGCACCGAAACAATTCCACTTAAAATCATTGCGATCTTATTAGGCTCGTTAATCATCCTTGTCACCCTTTCTGAAAGTCTCAGTAATAGGCACAAGAACGCTTGCAACAATTCCTCCGGAAAAACCGTTGTTGTAAAGATTCACTCCACCATGGATAAATCCCACATTTGTGACGACCGCCATGTGTGTAACTCCTGCAAGAAGGCCACATAATAGACCGAATTTGCCTGCAATTGGTGCAAGTGTGGTGGAAAAAAGGACTGATACAATAATGGCTGTTTCTGAAAGCTCGTAGCCAAAAATCAATGCGGACAGAATTGTTCCGGACATGACTGGGATGCAGTTTTTAAGATGCTTTCCAAATGCGGAAAATCCTGCTATTGTAAATATTCCAGCAAGAACAGGACCATTTACAACGCCGCCTATTGCAAGAACATAAACCAGGCTCAATAGTCCCATAACCGACATGTTCAAAAAAGTAGCAGCATAGCCGGCAGAGTTTGTAAAGTCTGTAACGAGCCTTCCTCCCTTTGAAAGTATTTTCTTGTATTCCTTGAACGCTTTGATGTTAATTAAAAGAGCGAGAGCTAGCATTGAAGTAAATATGGTAAATAAAAGCCATATTATGATTGGATGATTTGAATCGGAGATAATGCTTACCGGCTCCACGGATGCGCCAAAGCTTCTTAGAAATGCTGTAAGTAATGTGCCAATTATTCCTGCAGTAAAACCTATATTGTACAGGTTGTATCCGTCGTGGAATCTAAGCATATGTGAGGATACAGGAATAATAATTAAGCCGATGATTATGCCTACAAGAAGGGCTACTATGGAACTTAGGGGAGAGGGGATTATGCTTGCAAAGCTGATTTCACTTATCACAGGTGCCAAAGCTGTTGCAAACATCAGGGGAATAATGACATTTTTCAAAGGAATCCTTTTTAGTTTGGCGTACAAGTGTCCTCCTATATAAATGGAGAAGATGTTGTAGAGATTCTTTCCAAAGAAAGCAAATCCTATGACTGTAAAATATGCAGCGATGGTAAATCCGTTAATCTCCAGTTTGTATATGTATATGAGAAGTAGATTGAACAAAGCTACTACTGCAACATTTAGCAGGGCGGCTTCAACTCCTCCGAGTTCTATAAAGTCAGTGAAAAGATTTGCTCTCGATAAAACAATACGTGTAAGGTCCTCTGCCAAAGCTGGCATTTTATTGTTTACTACTGCACGCACCCAACCTGTCAAAAGAAAAAGAGCAGGAACTGCCAGCAGTATGAAAAGAAGCGTTTTATTTGTCAGTTTCTTTTCCATATCCAACCACCTTTATTTTAGGTTACCCTATTATACCATCTGTGAGCAATATGTAAACCGTAGATTTTTTATTTAATTTGGGTGAGGTTTTTAAATTTCATACTAAAGTATTATTCCATCGCATTAAAGAATCATTACAAATAGTGATTATAATTTGTTAAGAATTATTTCATAATGTTCTAAAGCACAAAGATTTGGGAAGGGAGTATCTATCCCTAATTTTTAATGAGAAAGGAGTTTGAAAAATGGAACACAAAACTAGAAAATCGTTACTGCTTAGCTTTGTTTCCTTGCTGATTTGCGTTTCATTACTAATCGGCACTACACTTGCTTGGTTCACCGACTCAGCAACATCCGGTGTTAACAGAATTATCGCCGGAAACTTGAAGATTGACCTCCTGATGGATAAGGGGGACGGATATGTCTCCATAGCCAATGGAAAAGGAGATGTTTTCAATGAAATCGATGATGGATTATGGGAGCCAGGCAAGACAAAGGTGGCTTATCTTGCTGTTCAGAACAAGGGTAACCTTGCACTCAAGTACAACATTATAATTGATGTAACTGACGAAGGTCTTGCCGATGTTCTGGAATATGCGATTATTAACGATGTACAAAGCAGCACCGTGTTCGGCAGTTGGGAAAATCCATTGGCGATTAGTTCTAAAATATCCTTTCCCTGGGAGTCAAACAATTATCAATTTTTGATTTTGAAAAACTTTTCAATGCTTCTTCACTAATAGTTGGAAGACCAGCATAAAGTTCATTTAAATATCATTCAGTAATCATTTTTTAACTGAATCAATTCTTTTGATAATTAAATATGCTTTACAGGTATAAATTTTACATCTATTCTGTCTCCTTAACCCTATGAAAAAAGCCTGTTATCTAATCTGCCAACTCAACCCTATTACTATCAAAGGGTTTTTCGGTGATTTATGAAAAACAGTCGTTTAGGGGAACACGTCAATTTATCTCCACATAATATTAGAAAAACGCCCACTACCGTGAGCGCTAATTCAAAATATTATCAAAGTGTTCTTTATTTCGAATAATAAACTGCAGCATTTTGCGATTTGTATTTGCAAGTTCTCTGAATTTATCATAGCTTTCAAAGTATGCAATGCAAATCATCTGGATGGAGCAGATTATATAAAACACAGCCTGTTTTTCTTCCTGAGTCAGTTTACCCTCAAGGTCATAACCATGCAGAATACCGCAGAGTATATCTAACCATTTTTCATAAGCCTCGTCGCTAGCTTCAGACAAAATTCCGGTTGCACAGTAGCAGACATCCCACAAGCGCACATTTACTTCACTTAAGTCAAAGTCAATAAATCCACTTATCTCATCATCTTCAAACAGGATATTGCTGGGATTGGGGTCACCATGAATAAGCTGTTTTGGCAGTCTATCATAAAGTTTACCAAAGTTTTTAATATAGTCGTCAAAAAAGTACTCGTCAAATTCCATACCCCACTGCATTTTCTGTTGTTTAACATTCGGCAGTGCCCATACCGTTACATTTTTATACAGGTTCACTTCATCAGGCAAAATGTCTTTTTGTATAGCCTTCAAAGCTTTATGAAGTCGTGCAATGCTTTTACCGTATTTTTCGCCAAACTTCATGCAATTATCTCCAAATCTATCGGACTTGGGAAGTGGATTACCTTTTAATACTTGGGTCAGAATGAAAATTTCATTGTTTTCCAAATACTCACAGCCGGTTTTTGTCGGTATTGGAAGGGAAGAAGTAAAACCCTGTTTATGAAGTGCTTTAGAAATATTAAGGTTTTTAAATATCTTTTCCCGGTCGCCAGCTTTGAGGATATATTCTTTACCAACTGTCCAGACATTTCCCGATACTTTTGCCCCATCCATGATAAAGATATCGCTAATTGGCAGATCTTTATCGATATCCCAATTCTCCAAAACTTTTCGTAATTCTCTTTCAGTATACAATTTTGCCACCTCCGGTTTAATTGGTATGTGTTTTGATAAATGCTTAGATACTTTTTTGGAGAACAACCATACATTTTTACAAATGCCCTATAAAACCCAGCATAGGTATCAAAACCGTATTCAAGCACCACATCTATCGCTCTTCTTCCGCTGGCAATTTCAGCAAGCGCGTGATCAAGACGCCGCTTTAAGATATAATGTGAAACTTTTTAAAAAACCGCCGTTCGCGTGGACATATACATCGCTGTAACTATAGTTCTACAATATATAGTTACACCGAAATAAGAGCATAATTATCAATATGAAAAATAATTGTCGATTATTTTATTTATCTCTGGATACCTCTTTTCGTCATGTACAAGATAGTCAACAAAGAAATCTTCAACTTCTTCATCTATAACATTTGCAAGTAATTCATATATCTCATACCAAACAGATGCAAAAGAATAATTCTTACAGAAGTAAAAGGCCATTTCTTTAAATCGCGGGTTTTTTGTATAATATAAAGCAACTGTAATATTTAAAGTATCCTTATCAGATATAGATTCCTTATTTAAGAGTATTCGATCCAATCTTTCGTCTGAGATATCACCTGCCCATTGCAGTCTTGCAACTGTTATTGCATCCGGGAAACTCTTTTCTGTTTCCAATATTTCCTGAGGCCAATCGTAATTTAGGTCAAAGTCGCTATTATATAATGACAGATATTTTTCTGTTTCTTCTTTCTTAAGCTGATTAAATTTAAATGATGTCATTAATTCTGAAACAGGTATAATCAACTCTTCCTGGCTAATAAAAGTTCCATTAATAAATATTCCACCTTTGAAGTTTTGCTTATCATTTGGTAGGGATATGGATGTGGTAGGAACTATAACAAGCGTTTTTACTTTTTTCTTTTCTATGGCAGCTGCTACAGCCTTATGATGTCCATCAAGCAATGCACACAGATATCCTCCCATATAATACGCTACTGCTCTATAGTCATCTATACCACTATAGAACTCAGCCTGCTTAGGATCATAATGACTTGGTGGTTGTGTAGGCAAAATATAATATGGAACTACTTCGCTCCATCTCCCATCGCCTCCATAAATCGGACAAGATGCTTTGTTATAATCTGGTTTATTATTTAGCTTCCAAAAGAAATTCCCATTTCCATCTGTAGGACATAATTCACTATCAACAAGTGCATAATATCCTGTTTGCAATAATCCCAGAAGAGGTTTAAGATTTTCTACTGACTCCTCTAACGAAACAAATTTCTTATTCAATATATCATGTAATTCTGATATAACTTGCTGATCGCTCATATTCAGTCCATAACCTGCTGCAACAAGCTTTTCGCAAGTTGGGCAGAAATATGAACCTTTTTCATGAAATTTTATCAATGGAATATCTCCAAAAATTAACGCAGCTAATGCATCATTATCTAAATAACCATATTTCATAGATAAAAGACCTTTGCCATTTTTCACATAAAAAATTATCCCTTTTCCTCCCCAGTCTGAGTTATGGCGGTCTATCTCTTTCACTATGGTTATCTCTGCATTAGATTTTTTAATAAAGTTAAATAACATAGTACCACCTCTCACATAAAGTGTCGTAATAATATCAATAGATGCTGGCTATTCTCAATCTAAATAAGCCTTAGAAAACTGTTCTTCCCAAGGTAAAACTCTCTATGAGGTACAATATAATTGGCCATAGGACCACTAAGATTGTATGTCACATAATTATCTTCTCTTAAAACATATGTTGCAGTACACCAATTTTCAGGCGTTTGAGTTCTTCCGTAAAAATGCCAGCTATAGATATCTGCAATGCTTTGTCTACTATAAGTTCATAATTACTGCCAATCAAGAATGATGATGGAGCGATTATTGTCAATATCTCGGTGGGATTGAAATAAAGTTTGTATTCCATGCGCAAACTGTCCTGTTGAATTAAAAAACAACTGATTCAGGCCGCCATTACTAACTTCATCGATGACAGTACAACACGCATATACATGACGGCAAGGCTTTGGAAGAGATTCAATTACTTCATATTGGTTGGTCCAATCTTCATTGAACTTACCCCGTATCCAACTCATGACAGCTGTTTTTAGATCCACATCAGGTATGGAGCCCACTTCGCCTTTATTGAGCTTTTTATATTTTTCTAATTTATGAAAGTAATCATTTAAACTATTCTCTATGTCTGCATCTTTTTTGTCTTTCTTTTTGAATATATCAAAAAATCTCATGTGTACACTTCTCCATATCAAGTGATTGTTGAACCAAGCAACATTTATTCTGCTATTAGCTATTATAAATATTAGTGCTATTTCCTCAATCCTGTAATTTTCTAATCTGTCTTTTTTATCTTACCATAATATGTAATCGCATACAATCTACATTAATATTTATATGCTTTTTTAAAGTTCTAAAATATGTATTAGGCCGAATCTTTCATCTTTGCTGTCTCCTCAACCCTAAGATAAACGCCCGTTATCTAATCTGTCAACTCAACTCTACCTAATTTCAGGCATATTTTTACTACAAAAAATCACCCCGATATGTTTTCGTGAACGCATATCAAGGGTTTAAGTCGAGTTGATAGAATTACTTTCATTTTATGAAACTTAGCATTTTAAAAGCTTTCCGAGCTTTATTTTCTAGACATCAGGCTAACCGTCTCCACATAACTAGTTCTTGGTAACATATCGATTATATTACACAAATTTACATTTTATATCCATGAACTTTTTACGTTTTCAAATAGAGTAGGGTAGTTGGGTGCATAATAAACGACAAGGAGCAAATGTTTGCCTTCGGAGAGGTGTTCTAGCCGTGATTGCTTTTGTCTGTGTAGTTGATAAATGCAAAAAATGCCTGAATACAAAGATTTAAGATAAAAAAGAAAATAAAAAAACTGATTCTGTATTGGAATCAGTCTTTTTGTGGCGTGCCTAAAGGGATTCGAACCCCTGACCCACGGCTTAGAAGGCCGTTGCTCTATCCTGCTGAGCTATAGGCACAAATTGGAGCGGGTGAAGGGAATCGAACCCTCGCAATCAGCTTGGAAGGCTGATGTTCTACCATTGAACTACACCCGCACTCTTTAATGTGTCAACAACGTTGACTTGTTTATTATACATATCCTGATGCTGGTTGTCAATAGGTAAAATGCAAAATTTTTGAGGCAAATTTTTTGCACACCATATATATTATGTCAACTAGTTTCGCTTTTAAACACAAAATGATTTCAAATATGTTAAATACTGGTTTGTGTTGAGAAGTTTTTAGCAAAGTGATATACTATTTATGATAACAATTAATGGGGGAAATTATGCTAGTAGAAAAAATATACCTAACAAACGACAAAAGGGTTCATCTAACAACTTATATCCAGGACAAGTCGGATGAAATCCTTTTATCATCCAAAAGGCCTTGTGTTTTGGTATGTCCTGGTGGAGGATATCAAATGACATCTGACAGGGAAGCAGAACCTATAGCCCTGTCTTATCTTGCAAACGGATTCAACGCTTTTGTCTTGAGATACTCAGTAGGCGAGCATGCGAGATATCCAGCACCACTTGTCGAGTTGTCAAAAGCAATGAAGATAATCAGAGAGAATGCTGAAAAATGGCATACTGATCCGGACAAGATTGCTGTTTGCGGTTTTTCTGCTGGTGGACATTTAACTGCTATGCTTGGAACCAGGTGGAACGATCCTGAGATACAGGAAGCATCTGGATGTTTGAATGGAGAAAACAGGCCCAATGCACTGATTCTGGGATATCCGGTAATATCTGCAGATACATATACCCACGGAGGAAGTATAAATACTTTACTGGATGGATATGAAGGATTGAAGGACATGCTTGTAAAGGCTTCGTGTGAGAAGAATATAGGCAAACATACACCGCCGACATTTTTGTTCCATACATTTATGGATAATGCTGTGCCTGTGGAAAACGCATTGTTGTTTGCAAAAGGACTTGCAGATTACAATATTCCATTTGAACTGCATGTATTTCAGGATGGAGCGCATGGTCTTTCACTGGCTAATCATTGCACATATGCGAACAAATTTAATCTTGAACCACTTGCAGAACCCTGGATGGAGCTTTCGTGCAAATGGCTGTGGAACCTGTTTGGAAAAGGTGTACCTGAAAAAGGAGTTAAGTTAAGTCCGGAAGATCGCTGCAGAGGAATAAGAAACTGAGGTGTTTTGTATTGGTTATATTAGGGATTGACCCGGGATTTGCTATAGTTGGTTATGGTCTTGTTGAATACAAGAACAACAGTTTCAAGCCTATTGACTATGGTGTCATAAGGACTGATGCAAAAGAACTTTTTTCAGACAGATTGAAGAAGATAGACGTGCAACTTAAGAAGATAATAGATATGTACAAGCCAGATTGCTGCAGCATTGAGGATTTGTTTTTCAACACCAATGCAAAAACTGTAATAGCGGCAGCCCAGGGAAGGGGAGTTTGTGTTCTTTGCGCTTCCGCTAAGGATCTGCCTGTATATGAGTATACGCCGCTTCAGGTAAAGCAGGCGGTTGTTGGTTATGGAAGAGCAGCAAAGGGACAGGTGCAGCAAATGATCAAGATTATATTAAATCTTAATGAGATACCAAAGCCGGACGATGCGGCGGATGCATTGGCGGTGGCTATTTGTCATGCACATTCGCTGCTTACTGCAAAAAGGATTTGATAAATTTTCTTGCAGGCTGTATTATATTCTCTGATAAATATTAGAAAGGAAATGCCATGTTTGAGTTTATAAAAGGGAATTTGGTTCACAAGGGTTTGGACTATGTAGTTGTTGAAGTAGGTGGAATTGGTTTTAAAATAAATGTTTCGATGAATACAGTAGCCGCGTTGGGTGAGACAAACAGGCAAGTGACTGTTCATACCCACATGAATGTAAAGGAAAACGAAATAACATTGTATGGTTTTGCTACAAGGGAAGAGCTTTCAAGTTTCGAGATGCTGATAACCGTTAGCGGAGTGGGGCCCAAGATGGCTCTCAATGTGCTTTCTACCCTTACATCGTCTGAGCTTGGTCTTGCGGTGGCTACAGAAGATTACAAGACCATTGCAAAAAGCAAAGGCATAGGTCCCAAGTTGGCTCAGAGAATCATACTGGAACTGAAAGACAAGATAAAGAAAAGCATGGATATAGATCAAATCGAAACAGCAGAAACAGTTGGTGTCATGATAGAGGGCAATATTGAAAAGGATGCAATTTCTGCATTGATGGTTCTTGGTTACAGTGCAAAAGAATCTGCCAGCGCAGTAAGAAAAGTTTATCAGAAAGGTCTGACTCTTGAAGAGACGGTCAAACTGGCATTAAGGAACATGCATGGTTGATAGGGAGGCACAATGGTTGATTTTAATGAGGAAAAAAGAATAGTTTCTCCGGACATTTCAGCTGATGACATTGATGAAAGCAGTCTTAGGCCGAAGAGGTTTAGTGAATATATAGGACAGGAGAAGATAAAAAATAATCTTTCCATATTCATTGAAGCTGCTAAACAAAGAAGCGAACCTCTTGATCATGTGCTGCTTTACGGACCGCCTGGACTTGGAAAAACCACCCTGGCTGGCATTATTGCAAGTGAAATGGGTGTAAACTTAAGAATTACATCAGGGCCTGCCATAGAGAAGGCTGGGGATTTGGCCGGCATACTTACAAACCTGAATGAGTTTGATGTTTTGTTCATTGACGAGATTCACAGATTGAACAGAACAGTTGAGGAGATTCTTTATCCTGCCATGGAGGACTTTGCTTTCGATATTATTATGGGCAAAGGACCTGCTGCAAGGTCATTGAGAATTGATCTCCCAAGATTTACATTGGTAGGAGCAACAACAAGGGCAGGTTTGCTTACTGCACCATTAAGAGACAGGTTCGGTGTTATAAGCAGGCTGGAGATGTATACCGTGAAGGAGCTAGCCTCTATAGTTAAAAGATCTGCCGGTATTCTTGGTGTTAAAATAGATGATGATGGGGCAAAAGAAATTGCTTTGAGGTCAAGGGGTACTCCAAGAATAGCAAACAGACTGCTTAGAAGAGTTAGAGACTTTGCTCAGATAAAAGGCGATGGAGACATAACGCACGAAATTTCAATAAAGAGTCTGGATTCACTTGAAGTCGACAAGCTGGGTCTAGATCATGTGGATAGAAATCTTTTAAGTACGATAATATTAAAGTTTGATGGAGGTCCTGTAGGACTGGAGACGTTGGCTGCCGCAACGGGTGAAGAAATTACAACAATTGAGGATGTATACGAACCTTATCTTATTCAGCTTGGATTTCTTGCAAAGACACCAAGAGGAAGGATTGCGACACATTCTGCGTATACTCATCTTGGGATTCCTCATGATCATGAAAGCAGTCAACAGCTTGAAATTTTTGATTTGCTCAAGGAGGAATAAAATTGAACCTGCTTTTACATGTATGCTGCGGACCTTGCAGCCTGTATGTTATAGATGACATAAGGGAAACTTTCAAGGATTGCAAAATTACAGGCATGTTTGCAAATCCAAATATTCACCCTTATGATGAATTCCAAAGAAGGATGGAGAATGCTCAGATAGCTTTGAAAAACAAGGATGTACCTCTTGTTTGTGTGGATGATTTTGATATGGAAAAATGGGAAAAATATGAGCAGGATAGAAAATCAAGGTGCAAAATGTGCTATACTATAAGACTAGAAAGGGTAGCAGATTATGCAAAGGAAAACGGGTTTACCCATTTCACCACTACGCTTTTGGTTAGTCCTTATCAGGACCATGAGATGATTAAGGAAATTGGAGAAAGATTTGCAGATAAAAACGATTTGATATTTGTATACAGGGATTTTTCCAAAGGTTTTAGAGAAGGTCAGAAACAGGCCCGGGAAATGAGATTGTATAGACAAAAATACTGTGGTTGTATAAAATCTTTGTATGAAAAATAGTTTGTGATGAAAGGAAAATGTTATGGAGAAAGAGAATATGTCAAGCGGATTTGAGTCTTTTGAGGAAGAGTCAATAATCTCCAGAGAATTGGAAAATAACGAAACGGTAGATGAAGGTCCAGCCGAAGATATTGGTGAAGATGCCGTTGATGAAAATGAAAATACGGAAGAGTTGGCGGAAGAGGAAAAAGAGACGGTTGAAGTTAAATCGGTTACACTTTCGTACATGAAAGTGTTGAAAAGCATAATGAGCTGGGTATGGACAATTGTTCTTGCATTTTTCATAGCTATAATTATCAATTCGTATGTAATTAGGGCAAGCGAAGTATTTGGAAGGTCCATGTATCCAACTCTGGAACAGGGGGATGTGGTTTTCATTTCCAGAATGCCGTACATCTTTGGCAAGCCCAAACATGGAGATATAGTTGTATTTGATTCTACTCTGGAAAAAAGAAATTTCTTTACTGAAATTAAGGAGTCGGTAAAGTACAACATGATTACCCAGAAGTTCTTCAAAACAGAAAAGTCAAATAAATATTGGATAAAGAGAGTTATTGGAGTTCCGGGAGATGTACTTGAAATAAAGGATGGAAAACTCTACAGAAACGGCGAACTTCTTGAAGAGGATTATGTCAACAGTGCAAGCCCGATAACATACAAAAATCTTGTTCCTCCTTCCATGGGTGATGGAGATTTGACCAGAATTGTGGTTAAAGAAGGCGAGATTTACTGCATGGGCGACAATAGAAATCACAGTGAAGACAGCAGAGCAATAGGACCCGTTCCAATAAACGATGTTCTTGGTAAAGTTATATATGGAGCAAAATAATGCTTAAAGTAGTTTTGGCCACACAAAACAATAACAAAGTTCGTGAAATGCAAAGCATCCTAAAGGATTGCGGAGTTTCTGCAGAAGTTATATCCGCAAAGGATGCTGGTGTTCACGAGTTTCCGGAGGAAAATGGCACTACATTTTCTGAAAACGCATATATCAAGGCAAAAGGAATATTTGATGTTGTTAAAAAGAGCGGAATACTGCAATTACCATACTTGGTGATTGCGGATGATTCTGGTCTCTGTGTTGATGCTCTTGAAGGAAGGCCTGGAATATATTCTGCAAGATACGCATCAGTAGATGGAAATGACGCTGCAGATGAGGATAATATAAAGAAACTTTTGATGGAGATGGAAGGCATTCCAAACGAAAATAGAAAAGCATATTTTGAATGTTCCATTGCTGCAATACGTGACGATGGAAAGATATTTTCCACACAAGGAAGACTTCACGGCTATATATCTTTACAACCAGTTGGCTGCAACGGGTTTGGATACGATCCTGTATTTTATTTGCCTGAAGAGAGTTGTACCGTTGCACAGCTTGATAGCTACAAGAAGAATAGGATAAGCCACAGGGCAAAGGCTATACGGAGTCTTGCCGAAATTATTAAAGATAACATGGGTGGATATAATGGTATATGTTCAGAAATGTGATACATATGACTATGAAGTAGTCTATGAAAAGATAAAAGAGATGTTTCAGCATTTGGGTTATGACAAGTATTTAAAGCCCGAGTTGAATGTATGCATCAAGCCTAATCTGGTGGCAAAAAAGAAACCAGAGGAGGCTGCAACAACACATCCATCTCTTGTATATGCAGTGGCAAGGTTGTTTGTAGAGAGCGGTGCAAAGGTTTTGATTGCAGAAAGTCCTGGAGGCTTGTATGACAAGAAAATACTTAAGGGAATCTACAAAACTACAGGGATAGAAGAAGCAGCTGAAATGGCTGGTGCTTTGCTGAACTATGATTTGACTGAAGCTGAAGTTGAATGCGAGGACAATGAGTACATAAAGAGGATGAATCTTATCACCCCTATAGTCAATGCTGACCTTGTTGTCAATATTGCAAAATTGAAGACCCATGGCATGATGGCGTATACTGGAAGTGTAAAGAACATGTTTGGCTGTATTGCAGGATTGAAGAAGGCTGAATACCATTTCAATATGCCTGACTATGACAGCTTTGCAAACTGTATTATCGACATTTGTCTTGCCGCAGATCCACAGATAAATATTATTGATGCAATAGTGGGCATGGAGAAGGACGGACCTACCGCAGGTGATCCTAAAAAGATGGACTTGATAATAGCAGGGGATGATCCTTTTAAGGTTGATAGCATTGCTGCAACCCTAATCAAGGCTGATATTATGAGAATTCCCGTACTAAGAAATGCCATAAGGAGGGGGTTGTGTCCTGCAAGTCATGAGGAAGTTGAGATTTTAGGGGAGGATTTAGAGGAGTGTGAAGTAAAGGATTTTATAATAAACTACCATGAATCTAAGAGCCTTTACTTTTTTAAAGGCAGGCTGGGCAAATGGCTTACGAATATCATTAGCCCCAAACCTGTATTTGATAAAAAGCTTTGCAAGTCATGCGGCGAATGTGCAAAATGCTGCCCCGCAAAAGTAATCACTGTTGAAAAGGGCAAATGCGCTGAGGTTGACT
>DUPL01000111.1 GCA_012838385.1 Clostridiaceae bacterium | reverse complement strand
GGGATTACTTGCTTACAAAAGGTAGATTGGTTTATGGTTTTGGAAATGACGATATGCACCAATTGGGAGATGTGAATAAAAGCTACAACATTATCTATACTGAAGATATTGCATATGAATCTATGAGAAAAGCTATTGATAATGGGCGGTTTTGTGCCTCTACAGGTCTCTTTCCAGAGTACTTGGTTTTAGAGGGTGACATCATAAAGGTTAAGGCCAGGGATCCAAAGCAGCCTGATAATAACACTTTTACATATAGGTTTATTACTGAGGAAGGCAAGGTATTGTTAGAGCAAACAACCAAAGAGGGCCAATACACACTAAACGGCGAGAAATATGTTCGTGTTGAAGTTATTGACAATGATGGATCTTTACTCTTGTTTCAGCCTGTTTATCTCAAGGATGCATTAATATTTGAATAATACGTAAAGACTGGGAGGTGTCTTAATGAGAGTTAAAAGGGCAATTTGTATTTTATTTGTAATTATTTTAATGTTGGTGTTTGCTGGGTGTGACGGTATGGGGGTAGGTCCTAAAGCTACTGATGTTCCACCGGATACAACGAATACACCCGAACCTACAGATACTCCTGAACCTACAGATACTCCTGAACCAACACCGACTCCAACACCAGACCCCGATGCAGATATAGATGCCATTTTATATCGTTTTGCATTCGAGGGTGAAGATATCATTGACAGTATGTTTGAGGGTATTCCCTTGAAACCTGCCAACTCCACCCATGAGTATACCGATGAAGGGCTGTTGATTACAGTTGAAGATGTTCCTGATCCGTACTTTACTGTTCCTCTGCCTGAGGGCATGATTGATATTACAGAGTATGCAATATTCAAGATGCTTTTCAAAAATTCAGCAAAAGCTACAGGTGGACAAATGTATTTTGCATATGATGGTGACAAAGTAGGATTTGGTAAGAACCAAGCCCGTACGTTCACAGCAGAAGCAACAGATGAATGGCAGGTAATATATATGGATTTTAACGAAATCAAGCCCGAAGGAGCAGAAATTCTAACGGATTTCAGAGCGGATATATTGGGAGGCAATATCGCAAATTCCACAATTACTGTGGATTACTTTGGTTTCTTTAAGTCAATGGAAGATGCTGAAGCCTATGTGCCACCTAATAGACGAGGGGAGTAAAAAATTATTACATTAAATAACATACACCCGCAAAACTTGCATTTTAGCAAACTTTGTGGGTGTTGTTAATCTTTCTACCCAATCCCCGTTATATCTGGAACTATTCCATGCAGGTGATACCTTGCTAGATCGCATATCATCATTGGGGTAAGATTTCCTTTTATGGAATAGATATCTCCCTTTTTTAGTTTTAATTCGATGTAGATTATTCTTCCTTCAAGACAATTTACATCTTTTTCTTTCCATTTAGGAGTCCAGACTAAACAATCCCCGGAGAAGGCTTTACATTCTTCATGGGAGAATCCCTCAAGAGGCAGAAGCTCATGTTCAAGAAGATTAAGAGGATGTTTGTCACTGTCATCCGTATACAGTGCGCATGTGCAGTGCTCGGCATTAATGTTGACTTTTATATCCCCGCCTCTGTAAAGCATGGGGATGGTTATAAGATCGGCGTTATCATCTGCGTGCAGGGATATGAAGCCATCTTTCCTTATTTCATATATTTCAATTACTCCATTATTTTTAAAGTATCCATGCTCGTTTTCGCATGTGCTTGCGACAACCAGCAGTTTTCCATCGGTACTTTCATACATGCAGCTGGGAAATATCATACCCTTTTGTTTTGAGAAAAATGCTTCCCTCAAGGTTCTGTTAAAGTTTGTTCCGTTGTAGGAGTAAACAAGCTGGGCGTCAATTGTTCCACCGTAATACTTTCTTTTTCTCACATTCGGCACATGATATATCCACAGAAAACCTATGAAATAGTTTTCATAAGGAAATACAGGCATTCCATAGTGCTCTGCAAGGGGCTCATCCAATGAATCGGGTGTCATGACAAGGCGAGCGTCTGAAAAAGATTTGAAATCAGATGTTTCAATAAGCCCAACTCTTCTAACACCTGCATCCGGCCTTGCAATGATGCAGTGTTTGTCTATAACATGGTTGTAGAAACACATCGCCCCAGGCTCTGCTGCGTGGTTGTGCCACTGCACAGGCTGTCTTGTCCAATTTATTCCGTCTGGTGAGGTGTACAATGGGTCGTTTATAATTCTTGTTGTCTTTGAGTCACCGTATGTAACTAAAGCTTTCAACCTTTCGGATGAGGGTCCTTTTTTATCTACATAAACATTTGCAAGTTCCCCGCATCCAATCATCACCTGGTTGGGGGCTGTAGGATTATTGAGACCTGCTTCTTCTGCAGTGTTTCTGGGACTGAAGTGTATACCGTCATCACTTATTGCAGCTAAGGGAACCAGTTTGCCGTTTACATGTCCGTTGTAGAACATATGGTATTTACCGTTTTGCTCATCATGCCATATTGAAGGAAAGCCGGTTGCTGTTGTAGCGCTAGGATCTTTGTAGATTTCAATTGCTTTTGGGCTTCCCAGTTTTCTTGTAAATCCGTTTCTTGACAGTATATTCTTGTCATCAAAGAATAAAGTGAGGTTTTCTTTCATTTTCTTCTCCTTTGCTTGTTTTTTTAATAATACGGAAAATATTTTCTTTGGTCAATCTTTTTAAACAATTGAAAACTGATTATTTGTTGTGATAATATAAATGTATAGTAAACGATTAATTAGAATATGAAAGTTGGTGGAGCTGATGAGCTTTGTTAGAAAAACCGTTTCTTTGGGTCTTACCTCCTTGTTTGCTGTAAGTGCACTGGGAGGATGCAGTAGTTTAAAAAATGAAGGAGACAAGGACAATTTGGATTTTAGTCCAAGACCTACCCAGTCCATGACCATTATTGGAGGACTTGAAAGAAAACCGAATATAGTATTGATGCTTGCGGACGATCAAAGCTACCATCTATCGCATGTTGGTACGCCTGGTCTTTCAACACCGAACATTGACAAGTTGGCAAGAGATAGTACCTTTTTCACAAACGCCTTTTCTTCTTGTGCATCGTGTTCTCCCAGCAGAAGTTCTATTTTCACAGGAATGTATCCGCACTCAAATGGTCATTGGAGAAATACAATAACTCCACCAATAAATGCGCCAGAAAAGGAGTTTGGCAGAGAGTCTTCAATGCAGGATACTGTGGGAGTTCATGAAGATATCCCAACCCTTCTTGAAATTCTGAAGGAAGAGGGGTATGTTACCGGAATAACGCAGAAATGGCACTTGAGTCCTCATTGGAAATATCCTTTTGACTACAGACTGCAGTCACCAAGACTTCCTGTGACAAGCGGCGCGCAATCTGTAAAGACATTTCTAAATATGGTCAGAAGAAAAAACAAAGATGATCCATTTTTTCTAATGGTAAACTTCGGTAATACACACAGGGAGTGGCAGTCGGGTATTGATGGCAGATACAAGGTGAAAACTGATAATGTTGTCTTGCCTGTGGGCCTTCCTGACATTCCTATGGTCAGGCAGGATTACGCCAATTATCTGTCTTCCGTACAGACTATGGATGCCGCAATTGGCCATGTGCTTGAAGAGCTTGAGGAATCTGGCGAAATGGACAGAACCATTATCATATACACAAGCGACCAAGGGTATGCGTATCCTCGTGCCAAAGCATCAGTGTATTTTGACGGAACCCATGTTCCTCTGTCAATCAAAGGACCGGGTATTAAGAGCAATGTGAATACCGACGAGCTTGTCAGTTTGATTGATATTGCACCAACGATACTTGATTGCATTGGTGTAAGGATTCCTGATAATATGCAGGGTATTTCGTTAAGACCGATTCTTGAAGGACAGAAAGGTGCTAAGGGCAGAAAGTATGTGTTTACTGAGCACAATGCTCACGGTCCTGGAGAGATCTATCCGTCAAGAGCGGTTTTTGATGGAAGATATTTGTACATAAGAAATCTTATGCCGGAACTGGAATACAAGCTGCCTGCAGACCTTTATGGCAAGGACTGGGGTAATCTTTCCTATGATGCCATAGTCAATGCAAAGGATGAATATGAATACCCCTTTGAATATGATTTGATGATGAGCGTCTTTTCCAGACCTTATGAGGAATTGTACGATATTGACAATGACCCTGGTCAGACAAAGAACCTGATGAATGAAAAAGAACAATTAAAGGTTGTTGAGAAACTCAGGAAGGTAATTGACATGTGGATGGAGGAGACCGAAGACCCGGGAGATCCCAGGAAAATAAGTAGAAGAGTGTAAGTGGAGTTGATTAAGGGAGGTTTTTGAATGAAACGTAAAAAATTTATCACAGCTGCAGTTGCCATATCTGTTGCTGCAGCTTCAGCTGTTTCGGCAGGTATGGTGTATAGGCATTTTAAGAAAACAGATAAAAAGGATAAGGCTTACAGCGGTAAGATGAATTTTGTATTTATACTGGGTGATGATTTTGGGTATATGGATACCGCTTTGAATGGCAGTACTTTTTATGAAACGCCCAATCTGCAAAATCTTGCTAGAGATGGTATAACGTTTACAAACGCATATGCTCATCCATTGTGTTCCCCAACTCGTTCAGCGCTTCTAACTGGACAGTATCCTCACAGGACAATGATTAATGCTCCCAGGGGGCACCTGGAGGGAAGCGATGAGAAATTCAATGTTGACGGAGGAGCAAGTCCATGGCAGGAGTACAGAACAAAAAATTCTCTTAATGCACTGCCAGAAAATCTGTTTACCATTGGACAGGCGTTCCAGGATAATGGATATTTCACCGGGTTTATCGGCAAGCATCACCTGGGCAGGGGTGAAGAGCATCAGATGAGAAATAGAGGTTTTGACGTGGACCTGGGAATGCCGGTTGCAGGTCCTGGTAGATATTATCCACCATACTTTGGCGGTTTTCCTGGTAATGTATGGGACAATGGTGAGCTTTTCATGGAGGATGAACACATAACTGACAGACTGGCAAGAGAAGCGGATAAATTTATCACGGATGCAGTTAAGAAGGGAGAACCCTTCCTGCTTGAGTTGTGGGATTTTTCAGTTCATGGACCTTTCCATGCAAAGAAAGAATACATAGAGTACTTCAAGAATAAGGATGCACCAGGCAGCAAACAGGAGAACTGCTATCAGATGGCCGCCATGATAAAGGCGTTGGACGATGCGATAGGAAAGGTAGTAGACAGTCTGAAAAGAAACGGAGTGTATGACAATACCGTCATTGTGTTTATGGGAGACAACGGCGGCAATATGTATGACAGTGTTGACGGATCTTTTCCGACAAACAACTATCCGCTCAGGCAGGGCAAGGGAACAATTTACGAAGGAGGCATAAGGGTACCTTGTGTAATGAAGGTTCCTGGTATGACCAAAGGAGGAGTCATAAAGGAAAATATTCATGCTGTTGACTTCTATCCGACGTTGCTTGAACTGGCTGACATTACAATAGATCCCTCAAAATTTAAAAATGCAAACCATCACTGTTTGGAAGATCGCACACAGGTTCTTGACGGTGTGTCGTTGGTCCCTCTTTTAAATGGAACAAAAAAGACTCTTGAGCGCAAGGGCATATTTACAGTCTTTTTGCAGAATGTACCTGCGCCTGGCAACACCTCGGCCATAGCAGTGAATTCGGGAGAGTGGAAACTTATTGTAAATTACGAAACTCTTCAGGGTAGAAAAGAAAGATATGAGCTTTACAATCTCAAGGAAAACATTTCTGAAACGGTAAATCTTGCTGACAAATATCCTGATAAAGTGGAAGAGTTGAAAGGTTATATAGAGGAACACTTGGCTAAAACTCCTCAAGCAATGCCTGTTAAGAATAATGCATATAATTCCAATGCCGAGGTTCCAATAGAATATATTGCATGGGATGGGTGGGTGAAGAAATTTGCAAAAGAGGTTGAAAAGGATAGTGCCATAAAAGAATATCCAAAAGTGGTAATAGAGAATGCGGATACTGAGTATCTTGGAAAGATTAAGGATGCCGTTGTGTTCAGAATAGGAACAAGGTCTGTTATTAACAAAGGGTATGATGGCAAGCTTGTTCTGGTTCCTAAAAAGGACGGCAAGAAGATATATCTGCCAGCTGATATCCTGGGGGTAAAAGGCAAGGATGGATATGTGGAATCCGGAAAGCTTAAGAAGAAGGTTGCGGTTTACGGAGATCTTATCATTGTTGCTGGAGATAAGGTCAACCTTACTAATGAGGATATTAAAAGAACCCATGCATATTTTGACTCCTTTGAAAAAAGGGATGAGGTAAAGTGGTTGCCAAACATGACACCATCTTTTGTAGATATGGAAAAGAACAAAATGGTGTATGAACAGCTTGTAACTGCTCCAAAGGGTTTGGGAGAAGCGATAGTTTCCTGGCAGTTTGATGATGGTCTTGACGGATTCTTTGTACCAGTTGCAAGAAAGGGCAACCTTGAACGGGAAAATGGCTGTATCAAGTTTACTGTTAATGAAACGGATGCATATATTCATTCGCCGGAGATAAATATCAATAGTGTTGAGGCATCGGTGTTGAAGATAAGGTTTAAGAATATGTCCAGTGCCTGGGAAATGGAAGTTTATTGGATAACTTCCTCGGATGGCCAGTACAATATCCAGAAAAAGAGCGAGAGGATATACATTCCATCATACATGGATGATTTTGTCACTTACTTCATTGACCTTGGGAAATATGAAGGCTGGAAGGACAATATTGTGCAGATACGGATAGACGGCATAGATAATGCCGATTCTGGATCAATACTCTACGATTCTATTGAGCTGGTCGGAAAATCCCCGGAGGTTACATGGTCTTTTGAAAAGGATGCAGAAGGCTGGAGGGCTGCCAACAACATGACCTTCGAGGTTAAGGATGGGAAACTTGGATGCAACATTACAGGACAGGATGCTTACATGATGAAGACTGATTTGTCGGTTCCTCTTGAGAAGTACAATGCGGTAAAGATTAGGTATATGAATACGACTAATTCAACAAGATGTCAGGTTTACTTTACCACAACAGTTCATCCGAATATTGCCGGACAGTTCAAGATGTTTACGTTGAAAAGTAATATGACGGATTTTGAGGAAATAGTGCTTGACATGAGTAATGTGGAGAAATGGATTGGAAATCTTACAAGGCTTAGATTTGATCCTGCAGACAGTGCAAGCAGTGGAGTCTTCTATTTTGATGAAATAGAGCTTGTGAATATACCGTAATATATGCTTGAGGCCGTTTTGGGTTCAAGAGTTTTCTTAAATGAGTAATATCGGCATGCAATCTAGTATTTGGAACGCATCTCCTCTTTTGCTTTTTGGTTGTATCATAAGCCAAAAAGCAAAAGAGGAGATACTATGTACTGTTAATAACGGCTGATTAGTTGAGATATGACTGTTATGATATAATGGGAAATATCCGGTTAGGACGCCGAATATAGACGAATTGGCAAGGGAAGGGGTTTGGTTTGCTCAGTTGTTAAAGAGGCTGGCGAAAAAACGCCAGATTTTTCATATCTGCCTCTTCAATATATTTGCTATCTGGTCCATTTTGTCATATGCATACTCAAAAAAGTTGTAGTATGCATCGCAGTACAGGTTTTCGTGTGTGTTTGGGTCTCGGTTTCTTTTGCATCCGCTTCTGCAGATCCTGTACCATTTGCAATTTTTGCATTTGTCATGAATTATCCTGGATTCTTCAACAAATGCATTCGCAGTATCCGTCTCCATCATCTCTTCCAAAGAGTTTTCAAGTACATTCCCTAACCTGTATTCATCAAGAACATAGAAATCGCAGGGATAGACGCTTCCATCGGATTCAACAAGGAAGTAGCATGAGCAGACACCACTCATTCCGCAGGCTTCTGGAGGGTAACCAGCAATCATGCTCACGTAATTGTCAAAGGTTCTTATACTAATTGGTGTGCCTCTTGACCAGTCTTCGTACCAAAGATCAAATGTGGTTTTGAGGAAGTTCAAATAGTTTTCACTGGTTAAAGTGTAGTCGTAATATACATGTTCGTCTCCGAAGGGATTCAAACAGGGAATAAATTGTATGTATTTTATATTGTTCGATTTAAAAAACCTGTAAACCCTGGCTGCATTTTCTGCCACCACATTGTTAACTACACACAGAATATTGTATTCAACCTCGTGTTTTTCCATCAGTTTGACAGCACCCATTACCTTGTCAAAAGAACCTTTTCCATCAGCATTTAATCTGAATCTGTCGTGTATGTTGGGCGGACCATCCAAGGAGATACCAACAAGGAAATTGTTTTTATGGAAAAACTCTGCCCAGTTCTTGTTCAAATGTGTTCCGTTTGTCTGTATGGCATTAATAACTTTAACACCCCAGATATTGTACTTCTTTTGAAGCTCCACCAGTTTTTCGAAAAACGTCAAGCCTACCAATGTAGGCTCGCCACCTTGAAAACCAAAGTATGCAAAACCTTTTGCATACTGGAAAACTTTCCGTACAAGGACTTCAAGGGTTTTCTCTGTCATAAGGCCGTATGAAGGTGACAGTCTTTTTTTTGCAACGTCATGATAGAAACAATATGTGCATCTTAAATTGCATAAGCTCGATGCAGGCTTGATTAGCAGTGTTACTGGTCTCACAGTTTGCTCCCTTCTTTGTTTAATACCTCTATGTTATTTTATATTCCCGCATTAGTCAACAATATATGTTATCTTACACTTGTGATTTTGCCCAAATACCGAATGGACAAGGCTAGAGTTAATATTGTAACTGACATAATTATAGCCATAGAGGTGTGTGGGGCAATTTCAGTGTCGAAACGGTAGGCCAAACCTCTGAAGGCATGATTTATATAAGTTGCGGGAAAGAGGTTTCCAATCATCTGTAATGGTGTTGGAAGCAGACTTGTTGGAAACATGATTCCGCTGAGCATCAAAGAAGGCATGAATACAGCTTGTGAAAGCAAAGTGGCAGTTTGTGTGTTTTTAGCTACTGCACCTAACAAAAGACCAATAGAAACATTACATAAGAGAAGAAACAGGAGGGTTACCGCATAACCTGTGATGGATTCAGGCATGTTTGCCCCGTACAGAAAAGGTGCTGTCAAGGATATTGCAATTGACACTATGGAAAGATGTATTAAAGCACTTAGTCCTGTAGTGATAACCACACTGATCATGGGTATGCCACTTGCCTGATAGGCGCGTATTGCACCTGATTCCTTCATTCTGACTATTGCAGGTGGTATTCCAATAACAGCACCCATGGTAGTTGAGAAAATAGCCATGGTAGCAGACAGGATTGGTTTAATCTCCGGATTTACAGAAGAAAATACAGCACCTACCACAATAAAGAATCCAAGGGGAACCAAGTAGAATACCATTAAAGTTCCTTTGTCCCTGACATCCATTTTCAATTGTATGCTGAGTTGTTTTATTAACGCCTTCATGAGTTTCCTCCTTCCATAAGTTCCAAGAATCTTTCTTCAAGAGACGGTCTTTCCACTCTCAGAACAAGAACCTCATCATCTGCATCAATGGCAGACAGCATTTCAATTATTGCGGAAGCTGTATCCGTGCAGAGCCATAAGGCATTGTTTTCCTTTTGGCTTGCAAAAGTGGCTTTTTTAATATTACCTTGTGAAGTTAAATTTCCTTTCTTGGTGCGGATGGTTATTCTTGTTTGAAAGCTGCCTTTTGCTGTTACTTCTTCGGGGCTTCCCAAAGCTGCAAGTTTGCCGTTTATGATTATGGCGATTCTGTCACACAAGCTTTCGGCCTCTGCCATGTCATGAGTCGCTATAACTACTGTAACGCCATTTTTTCTAAGTTCCCTAATGGCATTATGAAGCTGCGCCCTTCCTTGAACATCTACACCTGCTGTTGGTTCATCCAGTATTACAACTTTGGGATTGCCACAGATAGCCAAGGCAAGTTGAAGTCTTCTCTTTTGTCCTGTAGAGAGTTTTCCATATTGCTGCTTTTTTTGTTTTACCAATCCGAACCTTTCAAGCAAATCGTACCTGGGCTTTATGCCTTTGAAGGTGCAAATAAGTTCCATTGCCTCGTCAACACGCATGACTTCAGGCAGCGTGGATATCTGCAATTGAACTCCCAGGACTTTTCTTAGTTCTTTTGTATCTCTTATTGGACTTAGGCCTTCTACATAAACTTCTCCCAATGTTGGCATGCGCAGACCTTCAATAATTTCAAGAGTTGTGGTTTTTCCGGCTCCATTTGGTCCCAACAGACCAAAGACTTCGCCTTTATATATATTAAAAGAGATATTGTCGACAGCCGTATTTGAACCGTATTTCTTTACCAACGAGTTTACTTGAACTGCCAGAGTCATTTGAAACCATCCTCCATGCCCGGTGGGACGATACCTTGTTTTAGCAGGTAACTGCCAAGAGCAGGGGATAGGATCTTTTCAATGGCAGTCTTTATGTCATCAGTTTCTTCCGGCCAGTTGGGCAAGGACTCTCCAGCACTAAATACAGTAGCAATCAAATTAGGATCTCCTCCTGTCAAGTCCATTATCATGTTCCACCAGTCTTCTGCCAGTTTTTCTGCTTCCTGTCCAAAAGGGTCTGCATCTTTCTTATGTAATTCTTTTAATCTTGTCAAAAGAGAGTCCCAATCTTTTAAGTCGGTTTTGGCTTCATTTAATAAAAAGGAATCCATGTATTTCTTGTCTATACTGTCAATTACCAGAGAATAAAAGTCATTTTGTTTTGCAGCTTTCAATATTGCCATAACCATGTTTATTGAGAGGTTCTCACTAGGGCCTATTCTCTCTATGGTTTCATCCATAAGAGATACTATCTTCTCTAAATGTCTTATTTGTTCCTCGATGACATTTTTTTGTTTTGCAAGTAATTTGGCAAAATCCTGGGCTGAGTTTATTGTCATTAATCTATTGCGTATTTCTTCAAGCGTGAATCCAAAGCCCTTGAAGAACAGGATTTGCTGCAAACGCAAAACATCATCAATACTGTAAAGGCGTCTTCCACCTTCCGAGTAGCGGCTGGGCGAAAGTAATCCGCATTGGTCGTAGTATTGCAGCGTTCGCACAGTAACTCCACATTT
>DUPL01000110.1 GCA_012838385.1 Clostridiaceae bacterium | reverse complement strand
TCTTGTGCTTATGGATATCGATGACTTCAAGACTGTAAATGATACCTATGGTCATCTTGCTGGAGATGATGTGCTTAGACAATTTGCAAAGCTTCTTAGGGAGAATCTCCGTGAGACGGATTATATCGCCAGGTTTGGCGGTGAAGAGTTTATACTTCTAATGCCATCAACAACTCTTGAAGAAGGATGTGCCTATGCTGAGAATTTAAGAAAACTAATCATGGAAAACATATTTATCGTTGAATCAAAAGAGATGCATCTCACATCAAGTATTGGCATGTGCAAACTGACCAAGGGTAAAAGTGAAAAACATTATTTCTGTTCTGCGGACAAAGCCCTGTATCGTGCAAAACAATTAGGAAAGAATAGAGTAGTGGTTTGTGATCTTGTCGAATAGACAAATTCTGTTGACAAAACTTATATACAGTGTTATATTACTTATGATTAGCACTCATTATAGGTGAGTGCTAACAACATGAAAAGAAAGTGGGTGATGAAATGAGCTATGAGGAACTTGCTCCAAGGAAAATGCGTATACTGAAAGCGATAGTTGACGACTATATCCAAAGCATGGAACCAGTCGGGTCACGAACCATTGCCAAAAAGTATGAAGTTGGCCTAAGTTCCGCAACTATCAGGAATGAAATGGCGGACCTTGAAGATATGGGATATTTATCGCAACCGTATTCTTCTGCTGGAAGAGTTCCCTCCGACAAGGGCTACAGGATATATGTTGACCACCTGATTGAGATAGATGAAAGCAAATTCAGCGAGTACAATAGACTGCTCAACTATTATGAACAAAGAATCAACGAACTGGGACAGATTATAAAAGTCATGACGAAGTTAATATCGAAAGCGACCCAGTATACGTCCTTTTCGATGAAGTACAAGACCAGGAGTTCAATAATAAAGGCATGCCAGGTAGTACCTATTGAAAAAGGCCGAGCATTGGTTGTTGTAGTTTTGGGCAATGACCTGGTTAGAAACAAGATAGTTAACATAGATTACTCCATAGAACTAGATACAATAGTCAGGTTGTCAAACATACTTGACAGGAAACTGAGCGGATGCCGGGCTGAAGGTATAAGTGTAATTATTGTAAACGAGATAGTTAAAGAGTCCTGTATGGACAGACATTTGATTCTGCCATTGGTGGACGGTATAATTGATTGTTTACAGCATGCTGAGGAAGTTGAACTGTATACTGAAGGTGCTTCCAATTTACTGATGCATCCTGAATTTTTTGATGTAAACAGGGCTAAAGCCGTACTGGAAGTGGTTCACGACACAGATATTGTGGTCCAGCTTTTGAAAAAGTCAGCTGAAGCTGGAGGACTTATGGTAAGGATAGGCCAGGAGAATGATTTTGATGAAATCAGCGACTGCTCAATAGTCACCGCTACTTATAGAATCAATGATGTGGAACTTGGAACAATAGGGGTGCTGGGGCCAACCAGAATGGACTACCAGAAAGTTATATCATCTCTTGAATATATTAGAAAGAAACTGAATCAAGACATGCCGCATAGACTTGAAGGTTCTTGATGCAGTGATATAGATTATATTTTTCACAGGAGGGTATATAATGGCTGAGGATGTAAATATTAATCCTGAATTGGAAAATGAGGAAATTCAGGAAAAGGTGGAGGATGAAGTTTGCGATAATACCACATCCATTGGACAGGAAGAAGAAATCGAGGAAATGGAGAAGAAAATGGACACTGAAGACGAAGAAAGGACACAGCTTAAGAAGCAGCTGGAAGACATGAATGCAGCGTGCAGCGAGATGAAGGATAAAATGCTCAGGATGGCTGCCGAGTTTGACAACTACAAGAAGAGAACATCCAGAGAAATGGATAATATTTATTTGGATGCTAAATGTGACACTGTAAAGAACATTTTGCCCGTTATTGACAACTTCGAAAGAGCTCTGGAAACGGGTGTGTGTGACAGTTGTGTTTCTTACAAGCAAGGTGTCGAACTAATATACAAACAGCTTATTGATATTCTGGCTTCCATGGGTGTGGAAGAGATTAAGGCTTTAGGTGAGAAGTTCAATTCAGACTTGCATAATGCTGTAATGCATGTGGAGGATGAGAACGCCAGTGCAAATGAGATTGTTGAGGTTTTTCAAAAGGGATACAAACTCAATGAAAGAGTTATACGCTACAGTATGGTAAAAGTGGCAAATTAGCATTGTTTAATGCATTTGATTATATAATTTGAATAAAATAAGTTATTAGGAGGAGATATTATGTCGAAAGTTATTGGCATTGACTTAGGAACTACGAACTCATGCGTAGCAGTTATTGAAGGCGGCGAACCCGTCGTAATACCAAATCCAGAAGGATCCAGAACTACACCGTCCGTAGTGGCGTTTACCAAAGCTATAGAGGGAAAACCTGCAGAAAGGCTGGTTGGAGCTGCCGCAAAGAGGCAGGCAATAACAAACCCTGACAGAACCATTATGTCCATAAAGCGCGACATGGGTACTGACAGGAGAATCACCATAGACGAAAAAAGATATACTCCACCCGAGATTTCCGCAATGATTCTTCAGAAGCTCAAGGCTGATGCGGAAGCGTATCTTGGTGAAAAGGTAAGTAAGGCCGTTATAACTGTTCCTGCATACTTTAGCGACTCACAAAGACAGGCAACAAAAGATGCTGGACGTATTGCAGGACTTGAAGTATTGAGAATCATAAACGAGCCTACTGCCGCAGCTCTTGCATACGGTCTTGACAAGGAAAACGACCAGAAGATTCTTGTATACGACCTAGGTGGAGGAACTTTTGACGTATCCATTCTTGAGATAGGCGATGGAGTATTTGAAGTTCTTGCTACCAGCGGTAATAACCGTCTTGGTGGAGACGACTTCGACCAGAAAATTATTGACTACCTGGTAGATATGTTCAAGAAGGATCAGGGAATTGATCTTTCAAAGGACAGGATGGCAATGCAGAGAATAAAGGAAGCTGCTGAAAAAGCTAAGATTGAACTTTCAGGCATGACTACAACTGAAATAAACCTGCCATACATTACTGCAGATGCTACCGGTCCAAAGCATATGAACTACACATTGAGCAGAGCGAAATTTGACGAACTTACATCCGATCTGGTTGAGAAGACCATGGTACCGACAAGGCAGGCAATGAAGGACGCAGGACTGACTCCTGACGATATTGGCAAGGTGCTTTTGGTTGGCGGATCAACACGTATTCCTGCAGTTCAGGAAGCAATCAGAAAGTATCTTGGCAAAGAACCTTTCAAGGGAATCAACCCTGACGAGTGCGTTGCGATTGGAGCTGCGATTCAGGCAGGCGTTCTTACAGGCGATGTCAAAGATCTGCTTCTCCTTGACGTTACACCACTTTCACTTGGTATAGAGACTCTGGGCGGTGTTTTCACAAAACTTATTGAAAGGAATACAACAATTCCTACAAGGAAGAGCCAGATATTCTCAACTGCTGCAGACAACCAGACCAGTGTTGAAATTCATGTTCTGCAGGGTGAAAGAGAACTTGCCAAGTACAACAAGACCCTTGGCAGATTCCAGCTTACTGGTATAATGCCTGCACCAAGAGGGGTGCCACAGATTGAGGTTACATTTGACATTGACGCTAACGGTATTGTTAATGTGTCTGCAAAGGACATGGGTACCGGAGCGGAGCAGAAGATTACCATTACCGCTTCTTCCAATATGACTGACGAGGATATTGAAAGAGCAGTCAAGGAAGCGGAAGAGTTTGCTGCTCAGGACAAGGAAATAAAAGAAAGAATAGATGCAAAGAACAATGCCGACAACCTAGTTTATCAGTCTGAAAAGATACTGAAAGACATGGGTGACAAACTTGATCCAGGTGACAAGGACAATATTGAAAAGGAAATTGAGAATGTCAGAAATGCAATGGCCGCTGACAATACTGAAGAGATAAAGGAAGCAACTGAAAAGCTGCAGCAGGCGTTCTACGCAGTATCTGAAAAGGTATACAGACAAACAGCAAATCCTCAAGAAGGAGCTGCTGATGCTGACAATGCTCAGTCTGATGAGAATGTTTACGATGCTGACTACAAAGTAGTTGATGAAGACGAGGAAGATAACAAGTAACTGATGAAGTTGTTTTTAAAGCAAGTGTAATGTATAATATATCTTTGCCGCCAGGATTTGGTGGCAAAGATATTGTTGTGTTTGACAAGGACACTCAAAAAGGGAGATATGGATGAGCACAAAGAGAGATTACTACGAAGTGCTTGGCGTGAGTAGGGATGCCAGCACTGATGAAATAAAAAAAGCATATAGAAAACTTGCAAAGAAATACCATCCGGACGTAAATCCTGATAACAAAGAAGCGGAAGCAAAGTTCAAGGAAGCAACCGAAGCTTACGAAGTCCTGTCCGACTCTGAAAAGAGAGCCCAGTATGACAGGTTTGGTCATGCTGCTTTCGACCCCAACAGCGCTACAGGCGGCGGTTTTGGAGGTTTTGACTTCGGAGGATTTGGTTTTGGTGGACTTGATGACATTTTTGACTTTTTCGGCACAGGGTTTGGCTCCAGGCAGTCAAGGGGACCCGTAAAAGGTGCTGACATAAGAACGACCATGACCATAACTTTTGAGGAAGCGGCTTTTGGTACGGAAAAGGATGTCTCTGTCAACAAGTACGTAAGCTGCAGTACTTGTGAAGGAACAGGTTCAAAATCCAAATCTACCAGCAGTTGTACTAACTGCGGAGGTTCAGGACAGGTAAGAGTCAAACAGGCGACACCTTTTGGTTCGTTTGTAAATGTTCGGACTTGCGACAAGTGCGGCGGTACAGGCAAAACTGTTACGGACCCTTGTACTGTTTGTTCCGGTAACGGCAAGGTAAGAAAGAATGTTACTATTAAGGTGAAGGTACCTGCGGGAATAGACCATGGCCAGGCTATATCCATGTCCGGCCAGGGTGAACCGGGTTCAAAAGGAGGCCCTCCAGGAGATTTAATCATATCAATAAGAGTACAGAGACACAAACTTCTAAGAAGGGAAGGGTTTGACGTTTATCTGGATGTTACCATTGATATGATACAGGCTGCTTTGGGAGATGTTATTGTGGTTGACACCCTGGATGGAAAGGTTGAACTTACAATTCCTGAAGGCACACAACCAGGAGTTTCTTTCAAGCTTAAAGGAAAGGGAATACCCAAACTTCATTCTTCTGGCCGTGGGGATCAGATTGTAAGGGTTTCAGTTGCCATTCCAAAGAAGTTGAATGAAACTCAAAAAGATCTTCTAAGACAGCTGCAGGCTTCCATTACTGGAAACAGTTCCAATGGGAGAAGGTCTTTTTTTGGTCGTAAAAAGTAGAAATAAGGGTTGAAATAAAATATGGATGTAGTATAATCACCCTGTGATAAATAAATGGGGTGTGATCACAATCTAATTTGAAAGAGAAAGAATATATTCTGTTTTTGGAGTATTATGTCTTTCTCTTTCTATTTTTTATGGAGGTGTACTATGAAACTTATTGCAAATTGGGATGCAAAAAAGGAGAACAACACAATAACATTTGAAAATGTGGATTTTGGAGAAGGTAAAAGAGGAATCAACCTGAATTACAGAACCAGAATTGGAACCGGTACTCTGGACATTTTGGTGGACAATGAGATTATTGCGGTTTGTGCATTTACAAGCACTGCCCAGGATAAGGTGCTTGAGGATACCAAAATGGAGATACCTCTTGTCAAAGGCGTACATAATTTGTCCTTTGTATGTAATGGAAGTGGATATTTTGACTCCTTTGAGTTTACCGAGGAGAGTCCCTTTGATGTAGAGGAAAAGAGTGATGAGGTGGAGATAAGAAGCACTTACACAGACCTGATGGTTGCTACCGACATGCTGGGTAGAAAGGTTCCGGAAGCAGGTGAAGTAAGGGAGAAAAGGGAGAAGTTTGTTGGTGTTTTCTATTGGACCTGGAGGTGCTTGAATATTTATGCAAATCCAAGGAATCTGACCCAGATCCTTAAAGAGCATCCCGAAGCTGAATATGACATCAACCATCCAATATGGACCAACAACGACATGGTTCATTGGAATGAGCCTTTTTACGGCTTTTACAGAAATGACGATCCTTATGTACTTAGAAAGCATGCCCAGTACTTTGCGGATGCTGGTGTGGACTGCATCATATTCGACTGTACAAACGGCTCTCTTCTGTGGAGACCATCCTACATGCCCCTGTTGGAAGAGTTTGAAAAGGCAAGAAGAGACGGCATAAATGTACCTAAAGTTGCTTTTCTTATGAACTTTGCTCCAATGGAGAGTACATTGAACATGTTAAGGTCTCTGTATCAGGATTTGTACAAACCAGGAAAGTACAAGGATTTGTGGTTCTATTGGAAGGGCAAGCCGCTGGTTATGGCTTATCCTGAATCAATACCACAAGAGGGCAAATGCGAGTATGATACAAAGGTGTTGAATGAGATTAGGGAATTCTTTACCTTCAGACCAGGACAGCCAGGTTACGGATGCGGACCTCAAAGGCATGACGACTGGGCATGGCTGGAGATAGCACCGCTGCATGGATATGTAAAACAGGAAGATGGAACTTATGAGATGTGTGCGGTAGGTGTGGCTCAGAATGCAAATGATGGGAGAATATGCACCCATTTTAATGACAAGAACACATATGGAAGAAGCTATACCCTGAAAGACAGGTTCTCAAAGCTTACAGAGGATTCCTACATGTATGGTTACAACCTGCAGGAGCAGTGGGATTATGCAATGGAAATCGACCCTGAGTTTGTGTTTGTAACGGGATGGAATGAATGGAATATGGGCAAATTCCCTGGACTGCCATGGGTTCTGGATCCAAACAGCACCCAAATAGCTTTTGTCGACCAGTATGACAGGGAACACAGTCGTGATATTGAGCCGGACATTGATGGATATCTTGATACTTATTACCTGCAGCTGGCTGCAAATATAAGGAGGTTCAAAGGACTGGAGCCTGCAAATAGAAAGCCTACAGTTAAAACCATTGATGTCATGAATTTTGACGAGTGGAAGGATGTAAAGCCTGAATACTTTGCTCACAAGGGCACTGCAAGCAAGAGGGATTATCCTGGTATAGGAGATACCTATTACAAGATTGATACGGGAAGAAACGATTTTGTACTTGCCAAGGTAGCCAAAGATGACAACAATTACTACTTCTACGCAGAGTGCTCAAACAACATTACACCGGACACTGAAGAAAACTGGATGTGTCTCTTGATTGACAAGGACCGCTCAAAAGAAACAGGTTGGGAAGGTTATGACATCCTTGTTTCTGCGGGCAAGGTTAAAGTATACAAGGACAGTGCATGGGTCGTTCAAGGTACATGCAAGTATACAGTACAAGGTAACAAAATGTGCTATGTATTGCCAAAGGAACTCATCGGTGATGAAAGCTTTGAGTTCAAATGGTCAGACAACATAACGTTGGATGACGTAATGAATTTTTACAAGGACGGCGACTGTGCGCCCTTTGGCAGATTCAATTATGTATGCGGATAAATTGAATAGATTTTTAAACCCCGCGTTGTGCGGGGTTTTTTTATACATAAAAGAGATCTTTTGATGGGAAAATTGGTTCGCATGTAAGGTTTATGCCTAGTTTTTTAAAAGCCAGCTCATCGCTGTTGGTTACCAGAGCACTTGAGTGAGCTTCGCAACCTTTAAGTTTGCTTATGTTGGATAAGGCTTCGTGCGCCATGGGGTTTGTTGGAGCGCATATGCTGAGGGCTATGAGGACTTCTTCCAGGTTTAGTATTCCATTCTTGTAGCCGAGAATTTCTTTCTTCAGTTTCAGGATGGGTTCTAAAACTATTGGGGACAAAAGGAGAAGTTCATCAGCCAGGTTGGCAAGATACTTAATTGAATTTATTACAGAACTTGCAGCTGCAGTCATCAGTTTTGAAGTTTTTCCGGTTATTATTTTTCCATCAGGCATTTCTATGGCTATTACCGGAGAGCTTTTTTCCTCAGCCTTTTCCAATGAAGGAACGACCACATTTCTGTCTTCTTTCTTCAAATCCAACTGCTTCATGATAAGTTCTATTTTCTCAACAGCCTGCTCATCAATCCTGCCTAACTTGTAGTCACACCATGTTCTGTAGTATCTGCGTATAATTTCCTGCTTTGATGCTTCTTTCACAACCTCGTCATCCGTTATGCAGTAACCGACCATGTTGACTCCCATGTCGGTAGGAGACAGATATACGTCCTTGCCTGATATTATCTGAAGGATTGTCTTAAGAAGCGGGAAAACTTCCACGTCCCTGTTATAGTTGACGGCAAGTTGACCGTAAGCATCCAGATGAAAAGGATCAATCATATTCACATCCTGCAAATCAGCAGTTGCAGCTTCATAGGCAAGGTTTACAGGATGCTTAAGTGACAAATTCCAAATGGGGAAGGTCTCAAACTTTGCATAGCCTGCCACATTGCCTTTTTTGTACTCATGATAGAGTTGGGACAGACATGTTGCAAGTTTTCCGCTGCAGGGTCCTGGTGCGGTTACTATAACCAAAGGTTTTGTTGTTTCAATATACTCGTTCTTTCCATATCCTTGCTCGCTTACTATTAGGTCGACATTTCCCGGATATCCTGCTATTGGGTAGTGGATATATGTTCTGACACCTCTTCTTTCGAGCTTGTTTCTGAAAATGTCTGCTGAATGTTGTCCGTTGTACTGGGTTATGACTACACTGTTTACATAAAGACCTGATTCTCTCATGGAATCGACCAGTCTGAAAAGGTCCTGGTCATAAGTTACACCTATATCCGCCCTTATTTTACTCTTTTCTATGTCATTGGCATTAATGCAGAATATGACTTCGGCATTGTCTTTGAACTCCTTCAGCAAACGTATTTTTCCGTTTACATCAAAACCGGGAAGAACTCTTGCGGCGTGGTAATCGTCAAAGAGTTTCCCCCCGAACTCCAAATAAAGCTTGTTGCCAAACTTTCTCATTCTCTCTTTTATGTGCTCTGTTTGTTTCTTGATATAAAGTTCATTGTCAAATCCTATGTTCATTAGTTTTCCTCAATTCACATTTATATTTTAAACCTATTTATGTTATCATTTCTGGACTGATTTTTCAACATAGCCTAATTCAGTATAGCAGTTAAATATGCTTGGTTCAAGAGTGATTGTATGACATTTTTCCTGTTTGACACACTAAAATCTGTGTAAAATTAGATTATTTGCACAGAATAAGAATATATTCATTCTTTGGGAGTTTTTTATGAAAAGGGCATTTGTGTATCTTGTTTTCAGTATTTTTGTTTGTGTTGCATACTTTCAGAATAACGCATCTGAAAGTGTTGTTGATTATTTCCTAGAGATTGCATTGGAATGCGAGTACGGAGATGGCAGCGGGGTTATAAAAAAGTGGAAAATGCCTATTAATATATACGTTATGGGTAATTTTACAAGGGAGGATTACGAGGTAATAAAAGGGCATGTTGATTATCTGAATTCCATTGAAGGTATTCCTCGTGTCAAGCTGGTACGTGACATGAATGAGGCAAATGTATATGTAAACTTTATAACCCAATGGGAGATGTCTCAGAAGGTTTGTGTTGATGAGATTGTGTGGGGATTTGTTCGGTGTTTTTGGAATGAAAGATATGAGATAACAAATGCGGAGATTTTGATTGTTTACGATAGAACCAACCAATGCCAGAGACATCATGTCATCCTGGAGGAAATGACGCAAATGCTTGGACTTCTAAATGACAGCGATTTGCATGAGGATAGTATTTTCTACAACGGTTATTCAGAAAATACGCGCCTGAGCCGTATTGATGAACTGGTAATTCGAATCTTATACAACTCAGGCGTCAAATCAGGAATGAGGGGTGATGATGCAAGGCCTGTTGTTAGCAATTGGCTTGTTTATGGTTACAAGTTAAAGAATTCATCAGGTTGTCCATTTCGTGCTTCTTCTTAATAGTTTTTGCACGCAATATGATGTTGTTCTGTATATCTTCAGGAAGGTGGAGGAAGCATTCCATCGCTTCTCTGTTATTTGCAAGCAAATCCTTCAGGTTTGCCGGCATATCCATCATAAACTATCACCTCCGTCATAATATTATCACCAAGTTAACGATAATTTATACCTTTGATATTAGTAGTGTGGGAATAAATGTGATATAATAAAGGACGCCTTAGGCAATAATTAATGAAGGGGTATGCAAATGGCAAGAAAACTATTTACATCAGAATCAGTAACCGAAGGACATCCGGACAAAATTTGCGACCAGATTGCTGACAACATATTGGATGCTTTGTTGAAAGAGGATCCGGAATCCAGAGTTGCCTGCGAGGTAACGGCTACAACCGGGCTTATCCACATTATGGGCGAAATAACTACAAAAGCATTTGTAGATTACGAAAAGATAGCAAGAAACACATTGCGTAATATTGGATACACCAGTTCAGAAATTGGTTTTGATGCAGATACCTGTGCAGTTATTAATACTGTTAATGCCCAGTCTGAAGATATTGCAATGGGGGTGGACAGATCTTATGAGTCGAAGGTGGAAGGTGCGGAAGTGGAGCACGGCGCAGGCGACCAGGGCTTGATGTTTGGCTTTGCATGCAACGAAACACCGGAACTTATGCCGCTTTCCCTTGTTCTTGCTCATAAGTTGTGCAAGAGACTTGCTCAAGTTCGCAAGGAAGGTATCCTGCCATACCTTAGACCTGATGGCAAAGCCCAGGTTACTGTTGAGTATGACGAAAATGACAAACCATTCAGGGTGGACACCGTGGTTGTTTCTTCACAGCATGCAGAAGATGTGGACAACGAAACAATCAGGAAGGATATTATAAACGAAGTTGTGTTGAAAACCATTCCTGAAAATCTAATAGATGAAAATACAACCTTTTATATAAATCCCACCGGTCGTTTTGTTATTGGAGGTCCATGTGGGGACTCCGGACTTACCGGCAGAAAAATAATTGTGGATACTTATGGTGGTATGGGCAGGCATGGTGGCGGTGCATTCTCAGGAAAGGATCCGACTAAAGTTGACCGCTCCGGTGCATATATGGCAAGGTATATTGCAAAAAACATTGTGGCCGCAGGACTTGCTGACAAATGCGAAATACAGATTGCATATGCCATAGGTGTGGCAAGGCCAGTGTCTGTCAGGATTGAAACCTTCGGAACAGAAAGGGCAGAAGTTTCAAAGTTAGAACAGGCGGTTATTGACATATTTGACATGAGACCAAGCTCGATTATCAATGAGTTCAATTTAAGGTCTCCACTCTATGGAAAACTGGCTGCATATGGACACTTCGGCAGAACTGATCTTTCTCTTCCATGGGAAAATACAGACAAGGTGGATTTACTTATTGAAAAGGTTAGGAATTCATGATTCCATCTGTAGGAAGATTAACAAACTCAAAAAGGAAGCAGTATTTGAAGTATTGTGAATACGTGGCAAAGAGCACAAAGAGAATAATAGAGCCCTTTGCCTCTTTTCTATATTTTTCTCTTTTATGTGCTGAAAAGGGATTTGAGGGAGATTTTTGGTTTGATTTTAATGATGAAATATTGGCTCACCTTTTTGGGTTGATTATAAAGTCTCCTGAGTTTGTGTCTGACGGTTATGAGAAACTGTGGTCTTGTCAGTTTGATTTTGACAAGGACAACTATTTTAATTGCCTTAAAGAAAAATACGAATATGTTGATTTTACTGAAAAAGCAGTGATTCTATCCTTTTTGATACAAAAAAGCAAAAAGGATCTTACGGAAGATAATGCCACATATGGTAGAAAACCTAAAAGTATGAGAGAAACTTTAAAAAGAATATCATTTCTTTTGAAAGATAGGACCAAAATAACTGTAAAGGATATTGATGTTTTTAAAGGCAGGGCAGAGGATACATATTTCCTTGAAAACGTGACTTGTCTTGATAAAAATGTACAAAAAATGATTGAAAATGGTGCAGGATTCATAATGGTCCTAGAAAAGGACTTGGGAGAGAAAAAAAGAAACAATCTTGTTTCTAAGTTGAAGAGTACAACCAACATACATTTTGATTATATAAACAATGTAATCTGTTCAAAGGGGGCTGGTTAAATGAGCACGCCAAAAGCGGAACTTGAAAAAAGGATATTGAATCTTTATGATGTGATGAAGGATAAGGATTACGATACTATAATAATCATAAACAGGATAAATCAATACTATTTTACCGGCACAATGCAGGATGGAGTTCTTGTATTAAGAAAAGACGGAACAGTAATGTTTTTTGTCAGGAGAAGCTATGACAGGGCAAAGCTGGAATGTCCTTTGGACTTGGTTTATCCCATGAAGACATACAAGGACATTTTGGATTATCTGCCTAATGAGCTTGGTGTTGTGTACATGGAAACCCAGACGGTAACGATAGCTATCAAGGAGAGACTTCAAAAATATTTCAAGTTTGATGCTGTAAAGTCCATTGACAAGGAAATACTCGTGCTGAGGGCTGTCAAAAGTGATTATGAGCTGGAATTTATTAAAGAGTCTGGAAGACAGCACAATTATTTAATGACCAGCATTATACCATCAATATTGAGAGAGGGAATGAGCGAAACGGACTTTCTTTCCGAACTTTACACTCACATGTTGAAACTGGGATATCATGGTATATCCAGATTCAACATGTTCCAGATGGAGATGGTTATTGGTCAGACAGGATTTGGAGACAACTCAACGTATCCTACAAATTTTGACGGTCCAGGAGGCATGAAAGGCATGAGTCCTGCTGTCCCCATAATAGGGGATAGGAACAGATATCTTAAGAAAGGTGATATTGTGTTTGTGGATGTTGGTTATGGTGTGGATGGATACCACAGTGACAAATCCCAAGTCTACTCCTTCAAGGCAAAACCCGATGACAGGGCACTGGAGATTCACAGAGCCTGTATGATAGCTCAAAAGACAACAGCAGACATGATGAAAGAAGGAGCAATACCATCGGAGATATATGAGGAAGTTATGGCCTCTTTGCCAGATTGTCTTAATGAGAATTTTATGGGGATGTATGATCCTGTAAGGTTTTTAGGTCATGGAGTAGGTTTGCATATAGATGAGTTTCCCATCATCGCCAAAGGATTCAATATGCCTTTGAAACAAAACATGGTTGTAAGTCTCGAACCGAAATGTGCTGTAAAAAACATAGGCACCGTCGGTGTAGAGGAAACCTATGTTATAGGTAGGGACGGTGCCGAATGTATCACTGGTGGAGCTTGTGATATAATTGTTGTAGATTAATGTTTTATTTTATTGATTTTGAAACCATTCGGTGTTATGGATACATGATAATCCATTTTACCGGATGGTATTTTTCCTTCTGCCGCATAAAGAGGAGTGGGGATTGGACTGAATTTGTAGTCCGTGAATCCGACTGTCAGAGGAGATATGCCAAGGACATATTTGTAGTAAAAGATTACAGGAATGGCCGACCAGCCATGGCAAAGAGAACCAGCATTGGAAAAGTCCCATGCTCCATTTATTGTCTCCCAGAAGGTGGTCGCATTGTTGTAAAGCATGTATCCCCATTTGTCTGTAATTTCATCGAATACGTACTTCCCATACTCGTCACTTACTGAAAGCAGGGCTTCATACTTGAAAATACTGTGGCTTATTGTAATTGGCACCAAATCTTTTCCGTGGGCAAGCATATGGGCCACTTTCTCCTTTTTACTTTCAGGGACCAAACCTGCATACAATGCAAGGGCATTTGTAAGTTCAGAATAGTGATGTTTTTCGCCGTTGATAAGGTAAGTTGCATAAACTTCCTTCTCTTCATCCCAGAAGGTTTTGTCAAAATTATTCAACACACCTGCAGCCATCATGTCGTACCAGGCTTCAAGGTCGCGATAATTTGCGTCCTTTGTGTAATCTGCAAGATTCTTTGCAATCTGCACTGCAGAACGCAGGGCAAGATAATAGAAGGCGTTAAGGGGTGCATCGAAATTTAGCGGATTATCCTTGTCGCGCATGTTGTTTAAGGACCTGTCCCCAGCCAAACCATCGGACCACTCATAGAAGTTCCAGTACTTGTCGTTGTAATACGGTGGTACCAAATCGCTTCCCCTGGAGTGAATCCATACGGATCTGATTATTTGCTCCACATGCTTCCACATCTCCTGGGCAAAATCAAGATCGCCTGTGAAAAGTATGTGCTCATAGAGTTGTACAATCCACATCAGTGTAAAGCAGGGGATTGTAATTGGTATTTCAGCAGGTGCGCAAAGCTCCAAAAAGCCATCATCTCTCTGGCTCAATCCCAATAGTCTAATGCTTTCCCTTGCAAAATCATACTCTCCAAAAGCATAGTAGCCGCACAGCATCTGGTTTCTTGAGTCCATGGCGTAAAGAGCCTGCTCCCTCCAAGGGCAGTCCTCATAATGCTCATGCATGCAAAGGAGAAGGGTTCTCAAGCTTATTTCATATATTTTGTTGTGAAGTGAATCGGAGCATGCAAACACTCCCTTGTATTCAATTGGGTAGTTCGTTGGTCTAAGGCCCGCATAGTACAAGGTGAATTCCTTTGCTTCCACATACAGTTGGATATATCTGCAGCCAAAGCGTTTTATATAATGGGTGAATTGATCTCTTTTCCCGCTGGCGGTGAGTTTGCCGGAAAAGTTTCTGGTTCCCACATAGGATCTGACCCTCAAATCATCCAGATGCTCTCCATATCCAATATTAATAACTGTTCCTTCAGGAGCTGTTATATCTATTTCAAAAACTCCGCTTTCTTCTCTGTGCAAATCAAGCACAATATAGATGCCATCGTCATCCCCTGAGTTGTTCTTGAAAACAAGCCCGTTTTCTTTTGGAAGGGTGGTGCATGGAGCATCTCCATACAGAACATGAGCATCCCTGTAGGAGAGGTATGAAAACTGCATTTTTGCAGCTGTTGTTTCCGGTTCCGCGTGTGCACTGTATTTATATACGCCCTGAGCTACAATTTTAGGCTCGATTCTGTCTCCAAGTTCAAGCTTTTTTATAGGTCTTGGAAAAAGCTTTTGAGTATTTTCATACGCATAAGCCTTGCCCCATGCCATGTCTCCTACCATGGCATATTCATATCCTTCCTGGTTCCAGTTGTCATAACCGTTGAAATCAAACTCAAATACAAAGCTCAGCTGAGGGGTTGTAAGGGGCAAAGTTCCACTCATATAATCAGGACTTATCCTGCACAGTGCGTTGCCACTGCTGTACAATACGGTGCTATTATCTTGTTCAACACCGTATATTACTCCGGGCAATCCTCTTTTATATACAGAGGTGCTGCGTCCCTGATGATAGGTGAGTATGCATAATGTGTTCTTTTCTCCAATATCGTTTACAAGGCTTGTAATGTCAAGACTGTCATAAACCTTGTATTCGGGGAAATCCGCATACTGTCCGTATCCGGCAAGTTTTCCGTTGACCCAGGCAACGTATTCACTGTCGGCACTAATGTGTAATACAATTTTCTGAGGTTCTTCTGTTATGGTGAACGAGTCCATATATTGTGTATAAATATTCTCGTACTTTTCATCCCTGGCTGCGTTTACCCACAACCATTTGCAGTTAGTAAAGTTAAAATTATTATTATCCATTTCATTACCTCTCTTCTACATGTTGTCCTCAATCACGCACTGTATTATATCTTAGATAATTGAATACTTCAACATTGACAGTGTTTGATAAAGTCATCAAAAATGACTTTATGAGTCTTGTACTTATGTGCCAGCATTTCAGGATGCCACTGAACTCCCACTACATATCTTTTTTCAGGCATGTAAACAGCTTCAATGACATCATCGTTGGAAACAGCCATTACGGACAGTCCCTTGCCAAGGTCTTTTATTGACTGGTGGTGTCTTGTGTTTACCATTATTATATTTTTTTTAATGATTTTATACAGTGGTGAGTCTTTTAGTATTGTTACTTCATGTCCTCCCTCAAGAAGTGGTCTTAAATCCCTGTGATTAATATCAAGCTGG
>DUPL01000109.1 GCA_012838385.1 Clostridiaceae bacterium | reverse complement strand
ACTTTTTTGGTTGCAGGGTCACGATAACCTTCAACAAAACTTAAATTGATTTTGCCGTTTTTCAGTTTGGTAACTTTCAAAAACATCCAACAGCACCTCCTGATAGTAATCAGTTATATTATACCATATTCTACTACATTATACAACAGAAAAATGAAAATTATTTGACATAAAAAAAGGCGCTAAGTTGGCGTTATTTAGGGCATTTATGCAATTTAAATTGAAATATCAACTGTTAAACTAGGGATAATAAAGACTAAAAAGGGCTTTACAAGTCCAGAATTTATGGTAAAATAAGATTCAGTTATTTGGTTTTTACAGATTTTTATATTTGATTATTTTTGAGTTATGTAATACCATGGTACTTGTTTTTGACCTATGCTTAACTGTAAAAGCCGTAGAACAGTATTAGAGGGAGCTGAATTTTAGCTTTGAAGAGTGGTTTCAACAATTTAAAAGATGTAAACAGACGGAAGTTGTATTCGTATGTATTGAGAGTTGAACCAAAGTGGGAAACTGATATCTACAGGGATATCAGGATAGATGGTTCAAGGACATTGGCAGAGTTACATAACATAATAATTAAAACATATCAGATTAATGTACCTGAAAGACAGTACATGTTTAGCATGGACAATATAGCGTTTGATGATAACGGCTATTACAGTCCCAAATCAGGAGACGGAATAAACAAAGGTGCAGATAGTGCGATTATTGAGGATCTTCGACTTGAAGTAAACATGAGGTTTTTGTACCTCTATGATTTTGGAAGAAACAAGTTGTTTGATATTACCGTAAAGTCAAGAGATCCAATCACGACGCCTCAAACTCCTGAAATTATAGCATCGGAAGGAGAACTTGACGAGTTCGGCAAAGATTACAATCCTGATGAAGGTTTGGGATTTTTGTTTAACAACAAGATGCACCCTGACTCTTTTAGAGTCGAGAAGGATATATATTTTTATCATCACAATCTTTTCCACATTTCCCAATTTCATTTTGACATCATTATAGGTGTTTTAAAGGCTGACATGGATCCCATGTACAAAATGGCCAGGGACTATGAGCTTGTAGCTGAGGGTCTCATCGCCAACACGCACAGGGTGTTCCAAATCCTGACACCGGATGCTTTGGAGCTCCTTAGATGGATTTATGCCGGGCAGGCTAATACGCTTAGTGGCAGTATTGGAAGTCATAACATTAAGTCACTTTATGCAATAGCATCTTTTGGTTTTGTGGATGTAGGTGTGGAACCTGGAGATGTAAGGGACAGGCTTATACTCTATGTGCCAAAAGACTCTGACAGGCTTGCTGCGTATTTTTATACTAATGAATACAGAGAAACCATTAAAAGGATTAAATCACTTGACAGGGCAGTTCAGGCGGTTATTGAACTCTATGGAGTTGTGGATCTTGAACTTCTCAGAACACGGTTAAGAGAATTGTTTGGTATTGATGAGAGCATGGTTGAGGTTGCCATGCACACCATTTACCCAAGAGTGCTTGAAGAGAGTTTGTACATGGGCAATGAGCTTGGTACCGACTTTATATCAAAGTATAAAAGTGATGACCTGTTCACGGTGCTGGCATTAAGGAAAGGACTTGCTACGAAGGATTTCAGAAAGTTCTCAAAGGAGGAAGCCTGGTTTGTTGCCAAAGAGGGACTAAAGGGTATTTTGCCTGGCTATCATGAGCTCTTGAAGCAACTTTACGCACATACGATACTTAGCATGGATGGTGTTAAAGTTCTTGCTGAGAATATTGTAAGGTTAAGATGCGGCGGTTATAACGATGAAAGTATAATTGAGTATGTGGAAAGAAAAGTTTCTTGTAAGTGGGATGACCTTACCCCGAATATTAGGGATTTGATTACGAATATCTTAGATGAGTGTCCGGTACATGCCTTTGGCGGACACAAGTATAAGGATTTTCTGGAAAATAACAGGGGGTTGTCTCAATAAGGCATTGACAACAGAAAATGTTGGAAATATAATAGCAGAGTGAGCATTGATACAGGGCTCTGAGTATGTTAGGAGACAAAAGAGAAAACAATGGATTATGAAAATGGTGGAAACTTCATGCAGGATACGATAGACATTCGCTATATTTTCGACTTGTTGATAAGCAAACTGGTTTGGATTATAGCTGCAATGCTGACTGGAATTCTTATCATGTTTTATTTGGCAAGTTTTGTGATAACTCCCAAGTACACATCAAGTATTAGATTATTTGTTGACGTGGAAGAGGGGTCGTCACTGACAAAAACGCAATTGGATTTAAGTAGAAGTCTTGTATCAACATACATAGTGCTGCTTGAAAGCAGGGATTCATTAAAGGTGATTGCATCTGATTTGAATACAGCTGCTTTAAGCGCACAAGATATATCTAAGTACATAAACATGCGTGCAGTAAACAATACAGAAGTCTTGGAGATAGAAGCAGTAACCCCGGACCCTGCATTGTCGGCAGAAATCTGTAATTCATTTGCCAAGAACGCACCATCGATAATTGAAGATATTGTTGGAAACAGCCGGGTGTCGGTAATTGACACAGCAGTTGTGCCGACCAAGCCATCTTCGCCTAATGTTGCGATGTACACGGCATTGGGTGGATTATTGGGATTGATACTTTCCTGTGTAATCATCCTCTTGGTTGATCACCTTGACAATACCGTAAAGGGTGGAGAGGATCTATCACAAAGGTATGGACTTCCTGTATTAGGAGAAGTGCCAAGTTTTCAAAATAAAGATAAAGGAGGATATTACAGTTATGGCTCTAGGTAGAAGAACAAACGAGCATAGTGACGCACCACATAAGTACAAGCTGGATGATAAATCTTCCTTTGTGATGCAGGAGTCTTACAAGACAATAAGGACAAACTTGCAGTTTGCTTTGGCAGGCAGTAAAAACAAATCCTTTATTATATCTTCATCATTCCCTGCTGAAGGAAAAAGTATTACATGTGCCAATATTGCAATTACTCTGGCGCAGAATGAAAACAGAGTATTGATAATTGATGCAGATTTACGCAAGCCAACTCAGCATAAGATATTCAGGGTTGACAATTCACATGGACTGTCTACAATATTGGTTGGATTTGACAAGCTAGGCGAGGCAATACACAAAGACGTGGATAAAAACCTTGATCTTATCACATCAGGTCCAATTCCTCCAAATCCATCAGAATTGCTTGGAAGCAATAGAATGGATGTGTTATTGGACAAGCTTAATGAGTTTTACGACTACATAGTGATTGACACGCCACCAATAAATGTGGTAACAGATGCAATTGTACTAGCCCCAAAGACTGCAGGAGTTGCACTAGTATCAAGGCAGAAGGTTACAACGTATGACGAGATTAAAAAAGCACTTGATGCCATAGAATTTGCAAAGGCCAAGGTGCTTGGAATCATAGTAAATGATATTAATGTAAAGCGTAATAGTAAGTACTACAATTACTAATATGTATATAGAAATGAACTTAGCATTAGTTGAGGAAACAAACTACAGCTAGTGCTTTTTTAAATAAATGGATAAAGGCATTCTGTAATCTAATCATCGCTAGGCGTGTTAGCTTATGGTT
>DUPL01000108.1 GCA_012838385.1 Clostridiaceae bacterium | reverse complement strand
TCACAATAATTAAACACATATTATGATACAACAAAAATATAGAAATAAAAACCTGCATAATCCTATCAATATAGTATAATTTATCATCAACTCAAAAAGAGATGAAGCCAAGACATTATTGGAAGACGCTTTTGTACGTCAGGCTGCAGGTACATTTGATAAAGCATACCTGGAGAAATCATTGCCTAAATATTTTTCACTACTAAAACCGGAAGCAATAGAAGAGGTTACACAAGCAATGGAACACTTTGCTTCCACATTGTAAAGATTACAAGCGGAGGTTAAAAACCTCCGCTTGTTCCAATCTATGTTGTATTTTGCATTTTTGGCTGAATCAACTCTATCCATGAGCCCGCATTGGGTGGAAAATGTGCTTTTCCATTATCCCAAGGATTCCAGCAAATGTAAAGTTTTTCTCCGTATTCCAGAATCCTGCCTTTCGTTATTGGTACTTTCCAAACATCGGAGCCAATATAATCGTCAGAAGTAAGTACCTTTTCCTTTGGATTCACCTCTACCAATGCATGTCTAAGGCTGCCAAGCTGCGATGCTTCTTCCAAAGTCGGATCATTCTTAGCGTCTTCACGGAGAAAAAACGGGTTCCTATGTATCACTGCATATATTCCAGTCTGGTCTCTATACAATGTGCCTATCACTAGGTTCGTGCCATTACCCTCAGTATTGTTTGCTGCTTCAAGCTTGGTAAGTTCCCATGTTCCTGACAAGTAAACCGCTCTGCCATTCTCATCAATAAAAGCCAGATCCCCTGCTTCATATCCATACTCCGGCTCTTCCCCTTCCTCATCTAACCCAAGAAAAACAAGGGGACTTGCCAACAAGTTATAACTGTATTTTTCAGTATTTTCTCTAAACACAGTTACTTTAATAGAAATAAAAGGATCATTTTCGTTATTCTCAAACAATACATCTATTTTGGAACCACCATAATAAACAGGATCAAAAACCAAATTATTGGATGAAACAAGTTGTCCGTCCTGGGTTGTGTATTCTATGCCATCCAGAACAAGAGTTTTTCCTTCGTTGGTAATTTCGACGTTTGTGGCATGCTGTATTTCGTGAGCTATAAGGCCAGCAATATTTATCGCAATAGATTGTTCCTCCGCTATTGCTACAGTCCTGTTATATATTCTCAATATGGGACTTACTATCGCCACAACACATGCAATAAATATGGTCAACAACGTAAGTGTAACCATTACTTCTACAAGAGTATAACCTCTGTTATTCCGTAGCATAAACTTTCAACCCTCCACTCTGTTTAACAACGACGGGTATTTCATATTCCTTATCTATTTCCCCATGTATGCTGAAAGTAAATGTAAGATTGTCAACATCAGTCAAACTCTGACCAGTCTCAATATCCGCAACACTCTGGCTTGTCTCCTCATTTCTTTCATGAGCTCTTTCTGCAATATTAAGTGAAGTCTGCACCATTACCGTGACCGACGCAAGCAGTACTGCAAACAAAACCAGACTTACAATTACCTCTACCAATGTTTCGCCTTTACTGTTCCTAATGTACTTCATTTTGATGCACCCTTACAAATATTCTGTCAAATTCCCGCCAATCAATATGCTTGGAATGCAAAGGTGAAAGATTCAAATCTTTAATGCCATTTACAGAATCGCCAATCCCTTGGCATTCGGCTTTTCTTTCACCTTTGGCACTAAAGGTGTATTCCAAAGCAAGCTTGTATTCCTCACCTTTATGCCTTGTGACAAATGAAATGGTCACACTATCAATCTCCAGGTTATATCTCTCAACAACATCATAAGTGTTTCCGCTCTTATGCTGGTAACTCTGAAACTTAATCAATTGAATACCACTTAGCTTGATTTGTACATTGTCATATTCAACATCATCATAAGGGGTACTGTTTTTCAGTAGAGTAATATTGCAATCCAACACAATTTCCGCTGGAACATCAACAAGCTCTTCTGTGTTATTCTTTCCGTTATTATGAGTCGCTCCAATTAAACCTATATAATTAATTATCTCATACCCAAAACCTTCGTCACCCACAATCTCCTTGCTGACAACTTCAGCTGCGGATTTCGCGTAGTAGTAGACTTGTTTGTTGGTATGATTCTTAATGGATGTGCTCGACAGCATGCTTGCTGCTGTAAGCACGCTTGCACCTGCAAGCAGAAACACCACCGATATTATCACCACAAATATTATTGAAGCACCTGAATTGTTGCGTATATACTTCATTGTCTTACTCACTCTCTCTCCGGGATTCCGGTCGTTCTTGCTCCATAGAATCCTATTTTCTTTTCTTCCCTTGCTGCCTTTGTCCTGTCTGAAACATCTGTAAAGTTTCCATCCCCATATCCAAAGGCATCTACCTTGTCAGAATATAAGACTGACAGAACCTTTCCTGTAACAATATTGTATTCAATAAGGATGGCGTTGTTAAGAACACTTGTGTCCATTATGTATCCATCAAGGATCCTGCTTACATTCTCCTTGCTGGTAACGTACACAATGTTTCTTGTATTGTAGTTTATCTTTATCTCATCATCATAGAAATTCTCATCATCAGTTATCAGGTTTTCAAGATTGACATATCCATCATAAGGCAAATCATTAAGAAGTCCGGCGATACTTTTTTGGGTAAGACTGTTTGTAGCGGCAACAAAAAGAGTTCGCGCAACATTGTTTCTGTACCTGTCCTCAGAGTATTTATAGTATTGCACTACTGAAGGAACGGCTATCGCTGCTATTATCGCTATGATGGTAATTACAACAATTATCTCAACCAGAGTAAACCCCTTTTTCATGATGTTCATCGCCAACTTCTATTTTTCTGTAAGTATACTTAAGTATACTAAAGAAATCACTTAATTTCAAGGTTCTCACAAATACATACATTTTTTCATACATTATATAGAGGAAAAGAGGTGAAATTATGAAATTCAGTTTCAAGAGGAATACCAAAAAATTTGCCGAAGTAGTTTCTAAAAGAAACCCTGGAGCCTATGCGGATATTTTAGGCGACAGAGAACACCAGAGCATAGTGGGACGGGTAGATTTCTATCAGGTAAGAAACGGTGTTCTGCTGGTTGCGGAAATACATGGTTTGCCAACAAAACCAGACATTTGCGCCAGCAAGGTTTTTGGATTCCATATACATGAGGGTGAAGAATGTTCAGGCGACAAGGAAGATCCGTTTAGAAACGTAGGAATGCACTACAACCCTGACAGATGCACCCATCCGCAGCATGCAGGAGACCTTCCACCGCTTTTTGAAAACAACGGATACGCCTGGATGGCATTTTACACAAACAGATTCAGATTGTTTGAGGTTATTGGGCGTACAATAATTGTGCATCAACTGCCCGATGACTTCACAACCTCTCCCTCTGGAAGTGCTGGCGCAAAAATAGCATGTGGAGAGATAAAAAGGTATATCCCACGCAAGTAATTGCTTGATATAAATAACAAAGAGGCTTGCATATCTGCTTGCCTCTTTGTTATGCTTTATCATGATTATTGCCTTCCAGTTCTATAGACTTCAAACTCCGCCAGTTGGAAAAGATAGCCGTCAGGCGACGATTCCACCTGAGTCATCTCTTTTGAAACCACCCTTACATATCGTGCATCAACTGCATCAAACTTTAAAACTCTTGCAATGGTTGAAACAGCACCGGATTCCTTTAGTTCATACACCTCTGTCCAGTCTTTTTCATCCAACGAAACCTCAACAACAAGATGTTTTGGGAAGTAATAGCCCGTATCCTGCCTTGGATACAATACCACGGTATCAATGTTAAACTTCTCACCCAGGTCAATCAGTACCCACTCTTCAGCATAAGGGTCGGTCATGTGACGCCCTGTCTGTGTGGTCCAGCCTGAATGCGTATTGGTTGCCTTAATCATGCCATCATTTATGTGTTTTCTCATCCATCCCCACTGGGGTGCTTCCAAAGATGATGACGTCTTAACCCTCTTGTTAAGCGCTACATTATACTCTGGTATAAGGGTCTTGTCTTTTTCCCATACCCTCTGATATTTTGGCAGTGTACCATCATCATTGTAAATCTCAATTTCACATATCTCGGCAATATATATATCCGAAACCTTTACAGCCTCATCAATACGTATTTTCACATATCTGGCCTTTACAGTATCAAATGTATAACTCAGCTCTTTTCTCTTTTCCCAGGTATCAGACAAGATTTCTTTGTAATCTTTTCCGTTGGTTGAGTACAGTATCGTAAACTTCCTTGGAAAGTACTGTCCGTTTCTTTCCTCGTCTCCTCTGGTAACGGGATACAGGTCCACCCTGTTAATATCAACAGCCCTCTTAAGATCCACCATTATATAAATCTCTTCGTCTCCTGCTCCTTCATATCTCCATCCTCTGGAACGGTCGGTGGACACCCTGTTTCCGTCGACCGCCTTGTAATTAAAGTATCCATCGTATCCGCGGGAGAAGTTGGAGTAAATTGGTTTATCCAAAGCCAGATTCACATCCGCATCCTGATATTCTTTATGTAAAGTCACACCTTCTGAAAGTCTATACAGCCTGAAACCGCCTGCAAGAAGCTCACACTGGAAAATTCCATCTGTTATGGTTACCTCCTCTTCCTCCCCACTGGTTACATCCATCAAACTTTCAACACCGTTGAGCTTTAGAGCAAGGGTTGCATCCTTGTTAAAATTCTTGTTAACAATCATAAGATAGTTTCTCTTTGTCTTTCTATCCACCATTAAGGAAACAAGAAAATCCTTTTTGTCAGTAGCTTCCACATGCCAGCCAGGTTCAAGCATTTTCGTTGAAGCATCCTGTCTTCCATTATGATATATCTCAACGGCATCAAGCTTTCCTAGAATGCTGCTCACCTTCTTTATATCCCTGTTTATCTGCGCCACACCATCAAAGAGATCCGTTTTCTCGCCTTCTGGTGAAATAATGGCAAGAGTGAAATCCTCACCTCTTTCCACAGGTGTTATCCAGGTAAAATACTTGAGATTTTTGTAACCATATGCAAGCGCTGCAGATGTATGGTACCTAATCTCATTTGCATTCGTCCTTCTGAACTTGTCAAGTACACCAACAGATTGGATGTAAAGGGCGGTATCCACATTGTACTTAAGACCAACTTCCCTAACAAAGTTCATATTTCCAAACATCTGAGGAATGGAGCCAGGCTGCAAGGCAAAGGGATACTGGTCGTAGGAAAGGTACCTTACATTTTCCCTACCCGCAGAGCTTATCCAGTCTTCCGCATGACCTCTTGGGTCAGGCAGCGCTCCCATAGGAAGCATGTTTAACTGCGATATACATCCCGGGTGCTCTTCCGCCATGATTTTTGCAACTCTTCCAAACGGATTTGCATTATGTGGCTCGTCAAGAAGCAAATATCCCACTACGCATTCATTGTCCTTGTACCTTCTTACAAGCTCCCTAATTTCTTTATCCGATTTCTTTTCAATGCCAATCCAGTCTTTGTCTGCAATTGTTATCTTCAAACCCTTTTCATTACACAATCTTAAAGTTTCCCTGATTGTATCCTCGTCTGTAAAAATCGGATCGGTTCCCCACTCGAGCAAATCAATACCAGCCTCAACCAAATAATCGAACTGCTCTTCAGTGGTAAAACCTTTCATCGGAGGCCAAAAAACAGAAATGACTATTTCTCCTGCGCCATAACCTTTAACCTCTTCCTCCTGATCACCATCCGTGGGTTCCTTTTTACCGCATGAAAAAAGACCCAAACACAAAAAAACCACCACGACCAAAAGCATAATCCGTTTTTGCATAATAACACACTCCGAACAATTTTAAAATTAATATATGATAATTATAATATTATTTTACTTTTTGTAAATAATATAAAGGGGAGAATACCTCCCTAATCAAAACATTTCAGTACTGTTCAATATCTCAATAATGCTTTTTTAACTCAATTCATCAAAATAAAAACCCACAAACTGTGGGTTTTTTCCTAGCATAAATTGCTTTTCACTATTTCAACCAATTTTTCTTCAACACTTTCAATCGGCTCCTGGATGGTGAAGCTCTTGTCCCTTGCCGTTATCTCACAGACATTATTCTTGAGATTTCTCGGACTCACAATTACCCTTACAGGCACACCCAAAAGGTCTGCATCGGAGAACATGACTCCGGCACTAACATTTCTGTCGTCATATATAACCTCTATACCCTTTTTCATAAGGTTCTCATACAATTTGTCCGCAAACTCCTTAACATTGGGTTCGTCGGAGCGTAGAGCACAAATGTGTACCTGCCATGGACTTATTGACATGGGCCAGATTGGACCGTTTTCATCATGATGAACCTCTGCAACGGAAGCAATCAGTCTTCCAACACCTATGCCGTAGCAGCCCATGATTGGATTTCTTGGCTTGCCGTCACTGTCAATGTATTCCATGCCCATGGACTCGGTGTACTTGGTTCCAAGCTGGAATATATTGCCCACCTCTATGCCTCTTTTTACTGTCAAAGACTTGTTACCGCATTGAGGACAAATGCCCCCTTCTACGGCCTTTGCTAAATCATGGAATTCAACATCCTTCAAATCTCTTGCAAAGTCAAGACCGACATAATGGTAATCTTCCACATTGCCGCCAGTGACCATGTTGTTGGTGTTCTCAAGACTCTTGTCAAACAGTACTATTATTTCACCACTTAGGTTAACCGGACCTGTAAAGCCGGGAACGATACCTTCGCCTTCCTCAATATCTGCAGGATGTATCTCAAATCCAAGATAATTCCTTACTTTTGTTTCATTGACATCCAAGTCTCCACGTATAAACACAACTATTATTTTGTCATCAATATTTCTTCTGTACATAACCGCCTTGCAAGTCTTCTCCTTGGTTATTCCGAGAAAATCACACAAGGCTTCTATTGTCTTTGTGGCAGGAGTGCTGACCAGCTCCAGCTCTTTTGATACTTCATCCCTTGTATTCTCAACAATGGACTCGGCAGCCTCCATGTTTGCCTTGTAGTCACACTCTGTGCACAGAACCACCGTGTCTTCTCCGACTGGTGTGAGAAGCATAAACTCATGGGATATGTTTCCACCCATCATACCAGGATCGGAGCTTACCGCAACCACATCAGGAATGCCGGCACGTGCAAAAATCCTCAAGTACGCCTCATAACATCTTTCGTAATACTCTTCCAAATCCTCCTGGGATGTGTGGAAGGAGTATGCGTCCTTCATAGTGAACTCCCTGACACGAATTAGTCCTGCTCTTGGACGGGCTTCGTCTCTGAACTTGGTTTGTATCTGGTAAACCATGAATGGATACTTCGTATAGCTGTTGCCATACTCCTTTACAAGATGCACGCATGCTTCCTCATGAGTCATGCCGAGAATGAGCTTCTTTTCGTTCCTGTCAACGAACCTGGCAAGCTCCTTGCCCACAGATTCGTATCTGCCCGACTCTTCCCAAAGGGATGCAGGCATAACCACAGGAAACAATACTTCCTGTCCATCTATTGCATCCATCTCTTCGCGAATTATTCTCTCAACCTTGTGTGCAATTCTCTTAAGAGGCATGAATTGCGAATATATTCCGTTTGAAACCTGCTTCATATATCCTCCGCGTATCATCAAAGCATGAGAATCGATGACGCAATCGGAAGGCCTTTCCTTAAACCTTTCCCCTACAAGTCTGTCCAACTTCATACATATACCTCCAAAAATAAATATTAAAAAAACCCCAATCTGATAATCAGCTTAGGGCGAACATTCATAGTCCGTGGTACCACCTAACTTCGGTATTTCCGCACTCATTGTACCCTGTAACGGGAGTTCCCGGTGATATTTACTGGAATACCAAGGGTATTCGTTCCAAATCACAGCTCAAAGACGGGTTCGATATCTCCCTGATTCAGGCTTGCACCAACCGCCTTCTCTCTACAATCACAAGAAATATCTACTGCTTCTCATCAAAGCCATTTATTATTCAATTACCAATAATATATACCACAAAAAAATAGTTTAGTCAATAAATTAAGGGCATGTCCATAATAGACACGCCCTGAATTATCTTTGTATTACTTGTTAGCAATTGCGGACCTTGCAGCTGCAAGCCTAGCAATCGGAACACGGAATGGTGAGCATGAAACGTAAGTCAGGCCAACCTTGTGACAGAACTCGATGGAGGATGGATCTCCGCCGTGCTCTCCGCAAATACCAAGCTTGATATTGGGATTTGTCTGCTTGCCAAGACCTACAGCCATCTCAACCAGTTTGCCCACACCTGTTACATCCAGTCTAGCCGTTGGATCTGACTCGAATATCTTGGCATTGTAGTAGTCCTCGAGTATTCTACCAGCGTCGTCACGGCTCAAACCGTAAGTCATCTGGGTCAGGTCGTTGGTTCCGAAGGAGAAGAAGTCTGCATCTTTTGCAATCTCGTCAGCAGTCAGACATGCTCTTGGAATCTCAATCATGGTACCTATCTTGTACTCAACATTGACTCCGCTTTCAGCTATAATCTTGTCAGCAGTTGTCTTAATTACATTCTTCACGAATTTAAGCTCTTTTGATTCACTTACAAGAGGAATCATGATCTCAGGAACCACATTCAAGCCTTCCTTGGTAACATTGATAGCTGCCTCGATGATAGCAGTTGTCTGCATGATTGCAATCTCAGGATATGAAACTGCAAGACGGCATCCTCTGTGGCCAAGCATTGGGTTGAGCTCATGCAGGTTGTCTATTCTAGCCTTAAGCTCGCTTACAGATATGCCTACAGCCTCTGCCAGCTCCTTGATTTCTCCTTCATCCTGAGGTACGAACTCATGTAGTGGTGGATCAAGCAGTCTGATGGTTACAGGCAGACCATTCATAGCCTTGAATATGCCTTCGAAGTCCTGTCTCTGCATTGGCAGGATTTCCTTCAAAGCATCCTTTCTCTGCTCTTCGTTGTTTGCAACAATCATTCTTCTGAATGCAAAGATTCTGCCTTCCTCAAAGAACATGTGCTCAGTACGGCAAAGTCCGATACCCTCTGCTCCAAAGCTTCTTGCAACTTCAGCATCCTTTGGTGAATCCGCATTGGTACGTATTCCAAGGGTTCTGAACTCGTCAGCCCAAGCCATAAGGGTTGCAAAGTCTCCAGTAAGCTCTGGATTCTTGGTAGCAATCTGTCCAGCATATACATTACCTGTGGAACCGTCAAGGGAGATCCAGTCGCCTTCCTTGTATACATTGCCACTCTTGTCTGTGAAGGTCTTTCCTTCTTCATTTATAGTGATTTCTGAGCATCCTGCAACGCAGCATCTTCCCATGCCTCTTGCAACAACCGCAGCGTGGCTGGTCATTCCGCCTCTTCCAGTGAGGATACCCTGTGAAATATTCATTCCTTCAATATCCTCAGGTGATGTCTCAAGCCTTACAAGTATAACCTGCTCAACACCACTGTCAAATGCATTCTTTGCATCTTCAGCTGTGAAGTAGATTCTACCTGTTGCAGCACCTGGTGAAGCCGGCAAACCCTTTGCGATTGGAGATGCCTTCTTCAATGCATCAGGATCAAAGGTTGGGTGCAGAAGTGCGTCAAGCTGTTTAGGATCAACCTGCATTACAGCCTCTTCCTTTGTGATGAGACCTTCATTAACCAGGTCAACAGCAATCTTTAAAGCAGCCTGAGCGGTTCTCTTACCGTTTCTTGTCTGCAGAATAAACAGTTTTCCTCTCTCTATAGTAAACTCAAGGTCCTGCATGTCCTTATAATGGTTTTCAAGCTTCTCAGCTATATCCATAAACTGCTTGTACACATCCGGATTAACTTCCTTCAAATGAGATATTGGCTCAGGAGTTCTGATACCTGCAACAACGTCCTCACCCTGAGCATTCATTAGGAACTCGCCGTAAAGCTCGTTATCACCAGTGGATGGATTCCTTGTAAATGCAACACCAGTACCAGAGTCTTCTCCCATGTTGCCGTAAACCATTTCCTGAACGTTGACTGCAGTACCCCATTCGCTTGGAATGTCATGCATTCTTCTGTAGTAGATGGCTCTTTCGTTATTCCAGGATTTGAAAACAGCTTCAACCGCATTGATAAGCTGGGTCTTTGGCTCCTGTGGGAAATCTTCGCCCATTTCTTCTTTGTAGAGTTCCTTGTACTTCCTAACAACTCCCTTGAGATCTTCTGCGTCAAGCTCAGTGTCAAGAACAACACCTTTTGCTTCCTTGGTACCATCAAGAATTTTGTCAAACTTGGGTTTCTCTATTCCCATAACAACGTCTGAAAACATCTGGATGAATCTTCTATAGCTGTCATATGCAAATCTTTCATTGCCTGTCAGCTTTGCAAGTCCTTCAACAACTTCGTCGTTTAGTCCCAGATTCAAAATTGTATCCATCATGCCTGGCATTGATGCTCTTGCACCGGAACGAACTGAAACAAGGAAAGGATTGTTGGGATCGCCAAACTTTTTGCCAACCATTTCTTCAGTCTTGGCCAAAGAAGCATATATCTCATCAATAATCTCCGGAGCTATGGTTTCATCGTCTGCATAGTACCTTGTACATGCTTCAGTGGTAATTGTAAAACCATTTGGAACCGGCAATCCTAGAGATATCATTTCAGCAAGGTTTGCGCCTTTGCCGCCAAGCAAATTTCTCATACCAGCATTGCCTTCAGTAAACAAATATACGTATTTCATACATTACCTCCATACATTATTTTATATTTTCCATCTATATCATCAATAAATAATTGATATTGGCATATTAAAAATCAAACTTTCCTTCAAACCATGAAATTAGTTCATCAATTGCAACTCTTGTCTGCTCCATTGTGTCCCTATCCCTGATTGTCACTTTGTTATCTTCAAGTGAATCAAAGTCAAAGGTGACACAGTAAGGAGTACCAATCTCATCCTGTCTTCTATATCTCTTGCCGATGCTGCCTGATTCATCAAATTCGCAGTAGAATTTTGTTATGAGAGTCTCATAAACCTTGTATGCCTCATCGGAAAGCTTCTTTGAAAGAGGCAGAACGGCAACCTTGACGGGCGCAAGGTATGGATGGAATCTAAGTACAGTCCTAACATCGCCATCAGGCAAGGCTTCCTCTTCATACGCCTCGCACAGGAATGCCAGGGTTACTCTGTCCGCACCAAGGGAGGGCTCAACACAATATGGAATGTACTTTTCATTTGTTTCAGGATCAAAATATGATAAATCTTCCTTTGAATACTCCATATGCTGCTTGAGGTCGTAGTCCGTTCTATCAGCTATGCCCCACAACTCTCCCCATGCAAAGGGGAATTTGTATTCAAAATCCGTTGTAGCCTTGCTGTAGAACGCCAGCTCTTCAGGACTGTGGTCCCTGAGCCTAAGATTTTCATCAGCAATACCCAAATCCAGAAGCCACTTGTGGCAGAAGGTTCTCCAGTACTCAAACCATTCCAGATCGGTTCCAGGTTTGCAGAAGAATTCCAGCTCCATCTGCTCAAACTCTCTGGTTCTGAACGTAAAGTTTCCAGGAGTTATTTCATTTCTGAATGCCTTTCCTATCTGGGCAACGCCAAAAGGTATCTTCCTTCTGGTGGTTCTCTGTACGTTCTTGAAATTGACGAATATTCCCTGGGCTGTCTCCGGCCTCAAGTAAATCTCTGCCTGGGAGTCTTCAGTAACACCTTGATACGTTTTAAACATCATGTTGAACTTTCTGATATTCGTAAGGTTTGCAGAACCACATTGAGGGCATCTTACATCGTTATCCTTGATGTATTGGGCAAGCTGTTCATCTCCCCAGCCATCCACATTTATTTCCTCGCCCTGTTTATTAGCCCACTCTTCAATAATTTTGTCTGCCCTGCCTCTTGCCTTGCAGTTTTTGCAGTCAATGAGCGGGTCGTTAAATCCGGCTACATGGCCAGACGCCTCCCATACTCTGGGGTTCATCAGAATAGCGCAATCAACACCAACATTGTACTTGCTTTCCTGGACAAACTTCTTCCACCAGGCTTTCTTTACGTTGTTCTTCAGCTCCACACCCAGGGGGCCGTAGTCCCAGCTGTTTGCAAGACCACCGTAAATATCCGAACCCGGGTAAATAAAGCCTCTGTTTTTACAAAGAGCAACGATCTTCTCCATTGACTTCATCAAATTTCCTCCTACTTAATGCCTTCTTTTTTTCTAACATAGTTGACCTTGCCTTCAAGCACTTCATATATGGCAGTTGTCAAACTCTTTCTGTTTTCATCCTTGATACTGTCTTTCATGATTTTGTCCCTGTCAAGTCTGCTTTGTGAACCAGCAGTTACTTGTCTGGCTCTTTTAGAGACCATCATTACCAGCGTATATCTATCTCCTGACTTATCCAATAATTCTGCAATTGGAGGTTCAATCATCATAACTACTTCACCCTTTCCCTAAACAAGATCATATTTCTGCAATATCCCCTTATTTCTGAAACTCCTCCGTCTTTCTGCATGTATGATTTTTCTAAGTTCGCAAACCGCATTCTCTATCTTGTCATTGACAATTACATAGTCGCACATGCCGAACTGCATAAGTTCATGTCTTGCTGCATTTAGCCTTGCTCTTATCTGCTCCTCGGTTTCAGACTCCCTGTTTCGTATTCTGAACTCAAGGTCCTGAAAAGAAGGCGGCAGCAAAAACACCGTAACTGCTTCTTCCTTAAAATGTTTTTTAATGGCTTGGGCACCAGGCAGAGTAATGTCAAGTGCAATATCCTTTCCTTCCTCCAGGTGCTTCTCCAAGGCAAAAATCGGAGTTCCGTACTTGTGACCGCAATAAACATCCCATTCTAGAATTTCATTATTGGCCAGCATTGTATCGAATTCATCCTCGCTACGGAAGTAGTAGCTTTTGCCTTCGACTTCAAAAGGCCTTTTGGCTCTGGTTGTTACAGACACAGAGTATCCTATGCTCTTGTCCTCTTCCAAAAGCCTGCTTAAAATCGAACCTTTCCCCACACCGGAAGGTCCGGATATGACAATAATCATTCAGGAATAACCTCCTTGTCTTCATCGCAATCGCCTTCGTTGTTAATTCTGGCTGCAATGGTTTCAGGTTGAACAGCGCATAATATGACATGATCGCTGTCGGTTATTATTACCGCCCTGGTGCGTCTGCCATTTGTAGCATCAACACACATGGACCTTTCTTTTCCCTCCTGCACTAATCTCTTTATTGGTGCGGAGTCAGGACTTACCACAGCAACTATCCTATTTGCAAGCATCATGTTTCCATACCCAATGTTCACAAGCTTCATGTTAACCTCCATACCACTACTCAATGTTTTGAATCTGCTCCCTGAATTTCTCTATCTCGCTTTTTAAAGCAATCACATTCTCAGTTATTTCAATACTGTTTGTCTTGGAGCCAATTGTATTCACTTCCCTGTTCATCTCCTGAACCAGAAAGTCCAGAGTTCTTCCCGCAACTCCGCCATCTGAAAGAATATTTCTTCCCTGCGTTATGTGGCTGTCAAGCCTTGCAATCTCCTCGTCAATATTGCATTTGTCTGCAAACAATGCAACCTCTATAGCAATTCTTTCATCAATCATATCCACAGGTTGCGTTAGAAGTTCATCAAGTCTCTGTTCCAGCTTCTTCTTGTATTCAATTGGCACCTGGGGACTTTTCTCTTTGATTTCAGCAAAACATTTCTCCATGTTGGCAAGTATATCCAGCAAGTTTTTAGATATTGCACTGCCTTCTTTTTCCCTCATTTCAACAACATTCAGAAGTGCCTGCTCACAAGCCACACCAAGAATCTCCCATATTTTCTCCGTATCAACTTCATCATAAACTATAGTGTAGCTTTCAGGAAACTGTAAAATTGTAGAGGTGGTAACATCATTGTCAAGGCCGAACTTTTCAGATAGCGCCTTCATGGATTCAAGCAGTGAAACAATCAAATCCTCATTAAGGACAACCGTATTTTGCTGTGTTTTGATATTGTATGAAGTAATGAATATATCAACTTTTCCTCTGGTAATATGCTTTTTAACCAGTTTGTGAATCTTTTCCTCAAGGGAAATCAAATCTCTTGGCATTCTCACATTTATATCAATATACCTGTGGTTTACCGTTTTAATTTCTACAATAAAACGCCGCTCACCATCAGAATATTCACCCCTGCCAAAACCTGTCATGCTTCTTAACATATATACCCCCAAATATCATAAACACAAGGATGACACAACAAAAAAGTTGCATCTGTAGTATTATACCACAATGTCAAATAAAAACAATACTTAGCATTCAAACTCATATGCAATGCAGCTTGTCACATACAAGGAAGCGGTTTCTGTTCTAAGTATTCTTTTCCCTAAAGTAACGGGTATAAAGCCACTTTCTTCAGCTTCACCAGCCTCCTGCCTTGATATACCGCCTTCAGGCCCAATAAGTACATCAAAACTCAAGTCTTCCTCTTTTTCAATACTGCCAATAAACTTCTTCAAATGAAGCTCATTCTCATTTTCATAAGGCATGATTTTAAATTTGCCTTTTGAATGCTTCAAAAATTCCTTGAAAAAAACAGGTGGCAAAACCTCTGGAACCTTTGCCCTTCCACACTGCTTTGCAGCCTCAAGGGCAATCCTGTTCCACCTGTCCACCCTTTTTCTAACATCCTTCCCCTCAATTCTTACAATAGTCCTCTCCATGATTACAGGAACAATCAAAGATGCACCAAGCTCCACATTCTTTTGAATAATTAAATCCATCTTGTCCCCTTTGGGAAGCCCCTGGTAAAGAATAACTTCCACATTCAATTCAGTATCCATTTTGGTTCTTTTATTAATAATTGCAACAATCCTGTCTTTTAATATTTCATCAATCGTACAATCATATAAAAACCCTTCAGAGGAAATCATAATATTATCGCCTTTTGAATGCCTCAAAACATTGGCAATATGATTCACATCACTGCCTGTAATCTCAACCGTATTCTCTTTTATCTGCTCTGGTAGAACAAAGAATCTTCCCACTAAAATCACCTGTTGAAAATTGAACAACCTTTATTTTACCAAAAATTCTGCATAAAGTAAAACACGGAACATACGTTCCGCATTTTACTTTACAACCTTGTTCGCATACTCTTTTAACAACCTTACATACACCTTGTAATTCTCAAGCGACACATCCGGCGGAGTCTGGTGATCCACCCCTATAATTACTTTTCCTTTTATACAGCTTGGAAGAATTCTTTCAAACTCTCGCCGCATGGCTTCCTCTCCAAACTTCATGCACATTTTGTCAAAATGTCCTAAAAAAGTCATCTGCGGCTGTTTTTCTATGTAAAGACTTACATCCACACCCGCCTGCCTCTCAAGAGGCAGCATGCCGTCTGCATCAACTGAGGCATACCAGTCAACTGCCTCTGTTATGTCTCCGTCACTATCTATGATTACAGGTATATCGCACCTTTTTATAACCGGGATAATCTCCCTGTAATATGGTGCAAGGAATGTGTCAAACATGTCCTTGGATATCATGGGGCCCTTGTTGTAGCTCATGTCTTCTGCAAAGGTCATGAAATCAAACCTGAAGCTATTCCCTATAAACTCAAATAGTTTTTTCAGCCATGAAACATAGTCCTCACACATTTCATGCAATAGCTCATCATTGTCATAGAAACTGTACAGATGTTCCTCTATTCCAAAAAGTTCTCTCGGATACCAAAAGAATCCCTCAACGGTGCAGAAATGAACATAATCGCCTTTCTGTCTTGTTTTTTCAAGCCAATCAAAATGCTCCTTGGACACTATTTTCGTCACATCGGGAAACATTGTAGGCTTTATTCTCTCATAATCTTCCCTTGACTTCATTATGCCGGTTCCATGAGGCACTGCAGCAGGGGTCATGGCAGTCCTTACAGGAAAATATGTCTGAATGCATTTGTCAAGACCAAAATAGTCCTGCAGCTCTACATAACCCGCATTCTCTCTGGGAAGGCCTTCACTTATCCACCTCGCTACCGTAAGATGCCACCAGGGAGCCCACTCCATTACCGGCAGCCTGTCTATTTCCTTCCCTCTTATCAATTTCCCTATTCTTTCACTTGCGGTCATATCATTTACTCCTCTTAACAAAACTAAATATATAATATACCCGAAAGAAAAGGAATACAAGACTATCCTTCCAAATCCCTTTTGTTAAACCCTGCAAATCCTGCCCAAATCAATACAAATGCAATAACCGTTATTAAAACCAGATTTAAAGGCTTCATCTCGTCCACCGGCAATTTGGGAGTATATCCATAAGGGGTAAGTTTTTTGGTCCATTTGGGCAGCTTTAGCAAATTACCCATATACTCAGTAAAGAAGCAATATCCAAGATACACCCAAACAGCGCTCGATGCTTTTGGCAGGCAACCTACAAAAAAGACAGCAATACCCAGCAGCAATAACGCAGCAGGCATGTATACAAGCCCGTTAGCAAGCATTCTTCCTAAAGATAGCGGGCTGTCCATAACAGCACTACCGGAAGACCACAATCCAACAACAGCGGCAAACTGCATAATAAAGGCAAGAATTGCCGAAGAAAACACATAGCAGGCAAGATAGCTTTTTCTTGACACGGCTCTTGCCATAATATGCTCGTTTCTTCCCCTTATTTCTTCTCCTCTAATCTTTAAAACCAGCTGAAGTACCGGTACAAGGCCGCACATGGCCAGAATAACCAGTATCAATGTAATAAACTGTTCTGTCATAGTATAATCAGCATTCTGAGGAAGCATAAGCTTGAACATTTCATTAGTTTCAAAAAAGGAGTCCAAGTCACCCAACACTGAACCATAGGAAGCGCCCAGCACATAAATACCAACAAGCCATGCAATAGTGGAGGTTCTTGATATTCTAAGCACCAGACCCAAGGGACTTTGCAAAAATCTTGTAGCATGCGTCCTTCCAGGCTTTGAGGCAACAAGACCTGCTCCATGGTCCCTGACAGAATTTAGATAAAGTGCCACACCAGCAAACACTAAAGATATTAATACCAAAAGTATAATCATTAACCAGTTATTCTTGTAATATGGATAGGTGCGGTAAGCAACTCCCATAGGCGACAGATATGACAAAGCTTCGCTGCCTAAGTCTCCTGCAGCACGCACAAGGTAAGAGACTATCATGAATGTAAAGGAAAATCCTACAACCCCCAGATTGGTCTCAAAAACCTGGGCAAACAAAGCAGTTATGGCAGCATAACAAAGTCCTGACATACCCAAACTAAACCCATAAACCAGCGAGCCATTAAGACCCATAGTATCTGAATTCAAAGCAAATATGCCCACTCCTGTCAGTACTGCAATTATCAAATTTATCCCTATGGCAACAACAAAAGTCGAAGCTAGGTTAGCCAATCTTCCCACAGGTTGAGACATGACAACTTCTAGCCGCCCCAGTTCCTCATCCTTTCTTGTATGTCTGGCAACAAACAATATATTCATTATTGCCACAGATACAATTGAGAACAAAAGCATTTCATGGGCATACATGATATCTTGTGTGTATGTTTCGCCATAAACAGGCCCAATCATGGCCACCATAGCATGATTTTTCAGTGTCTCGGCCATGATGTCCCTTTCTTCCTGCGTCGGGAACATTTCACCAAAAAAGACGGAGAATATTAAAGTCAGGCCAATTATTGAAACAAGCCAGACTAAAAGTCTTATCCTGTCCCGTCGCAATATAAATCGAATAAGTCTTTTTGTATTGTGTACCAGCATCTTACCACCTTACCCTTCATAATGGCGCATAAAGAGCTCTTCCAATGTAATCGGCATGCTTTCAAGACGAACAATCCCAAAATTTGCAATGTACTCCATGACATGCCCAATGGTGTCGGATTCTATCTGTACAAGATACCCTTCATCCTTTTTTGATAAGCCAAGCACACCATCAATGGATTCAAGCCCCAATAGTTCCTGTCTTGTCTCCACATATATATCAGTTCTCGTCAGATGGCGAAGTTCCTTAAGAGAACCAGACTCAATTATCCTCCCCTGCCTTATAATACTTACCTTGTCACACAGCTTTTCCACTTCCGAAAGTATGTGACTGGATAAGAGCACACTCTTTCCTTCGTTTTTTACTTCCTTTACGCATTTTTGAAACACTTTCTCCATCAATGGATCAAGACCGGATGTAGGCTCGTCAAGAATGTATAAATCCGCATCCGATGCAAAAGCTGCAACAAGAGCAACCTTCTGTCTGTTTCCTTTTGAATACGTTCTACACTTTTTGGAAGGATCGAGGTCAAACATTTCAATAAGTTCGTCTCTTCTGGATTTTGAGTTGTTTCCTCTCAAACTTACAAACAAATCAATGACTTCACCACCGGTAAGATTGGACCACAAATTCACCTCACCTGGCACGTATGCAATGCGCTTATGTATCTCTACCGCATCTTTCCATGAATCCATCCCGAAGATGCTTGCCTTTCCGCCTGTTGCCTGCAAAATACCTAAAAGAATCCTTATGGTGGTTGTCTTGCCTGCGCCATTAGGTCCAATAAAACCATAAACCTCTCCGCTTTTTACCTCCAGGTTCACCTTGTCAAGAGCTGTGAAATTTCCAAACTTCTTCACCAGATCTTCCGTTTTTAATATAACCATAAACATCCTCCTCATTTATAAAATATGGTTTTCAAATCATCAATGTATTCATAAAACTCGTCCCACAAGGGCTGAACATCCATCTCATTAAAATTTGTGCCTTTCAGTCTTTCAGTAAGCTCCATCTCATATCCCGATATCATAAGCTTGATATACCTAATAACTTTTTCTTCCGTAAAATCACTTCTAAACAATGATGTATCTATATTCCTGAAAAGCTTCCCATACCCAACCCCACTTATTTCCTTTATCCTTCTTTTCAAGTTCTCAGGCAACCCTTCCATATCGCTGTTCAAATATACATTTGCCATGAAGTTAAAGATATATGGTCTTTTTTTGTACGCTTCAAACTTCACCCTGCTTATAATCTTCCATTTCTCAAGAAAATCCGTTTCATTTTCATCAATTTTGTCCACATATTCCCTCTTTATATACTCAATACCTTCTTCAACAAGATATATATACAAATCCTTTTTGCTGTTGAAATAGAAGAAAAGCATTCCCTTTCCAATACCTGCTTCCTTGACAATCCTGTTGGTCGACGCATTATCATACGTATTCCTGGAAAACTCGTTGTATGCAGCTTCCAATATCCTCTTCTTCTTTTCCGGATTCAGCTTTAAAAACTTGTCCACCTATTACCACCTCCATTCATAGACCGTGTTGGTCTATGGTAACATAATAGACCATGGTGGTCAATAGTTTTTACATAAAAAACCTTTAAAAACCAAAAATAAATGGTATAATAGTTGGAATAAAAAAAAGGAGGGGGAAAATTGTTTTTCTTTGATGGTTCTTTTGGCACATACTATAAACAAATAACAAAACAGGATACATTGCCCGAGCATGCAAATATAAACAACCCGGACATCGTATTCAAAATTCACAAAGGGTACGTAAACGCAGGCAGCAACGCAATAACCACCAACACCTTTTGTGCAAACTCATTAGCCTTCTCAACCAAAGAGGAAATTGAAGACTGCATAAAAAGAGGGTATGAAATTGCTAAAAAAGCTGCAGGCAACAACACTATGGTATTTGCCGATATTGGGTATGTTTACGACAACTCCAACGAGATCTTTGACAATCCACAGGAGGAATACCTTTTCATTGCAGATACTTTCCTTAAGCTTGGGGCAAAAAACTTTCTGTTTGAAACGTTTGCAGAGTACGAAGTCGCAAAGCATGCAATGAAATATATCAGGCAGCATGACAAAGACGCAACAATCCATATTACCTTTGCAGTTTCACCGGACGGACTTACAAGCAAAGGTCTAAACTATATTGATTTGATTAAAAGTGTAGTAAAGGACAATCTGGCAGATGGGACGGGACTAAACTGCATCTGCGGACCTGCCCATATAAAGCAATTGATGGCTCAATTAATACAAACAGAAAACATTAACTTAAAACTCATAGCCATGCCCAACTCAGGCTACCCCTCAAGAGTTGACAACATGTATTTTTATGATAATAACTCAAGCTATTTCGCAAAAGTTATGGCGGAAATCGCAGACCTTGGAATTTCTATACTTGGAGGCTGCTGCGGAACCAGCCCTGTTCACATAGAAAGAATGATTGATTATTTAACAAACAAGAAGGCGTCCATCCTTAATACAAACGACATAGGAAAAAGAAAAGAAAAAGATAACGAAGAAGTAAAAAGAAGTGTATTTTCGCAAAAGCTTGAAAAGGGAGAAAAGCCTATAGCAGTGGAACTGGATCCACCCCTTGACACGGATATCGGTTTTCTTGTTTCCTCTGCACAGGAGCTTAAGAAGCACGGAGCAGACGTGCTGACCTTCGCAGACTCCCCTCTTGCAAGAACAAGAGCCTGCAGCTTCCTTACAGCATCAAGAATCAAAAGGGAAGCGGATGTTGATGTTATGCCTCATATGACCTGTAGGGATAAAAACAATATAGGTATATCCTCAACCCTTATAGGTGGAGCAATTGACGGGATAGGAAATATTCTCTGTGTAACAGGAGATCCGGCTAGCCACGGTACAAAGGGAGTATTTTCCTTCAACTCCTACAATCTTATCGAATATGTAAACAGGATGAACAGTGAATACTTCAAATCCACCCCCTACTTCATAGGGGCCGCCCTGAACACAAGCGCTCCCAACTTCAAAAACGAGCTTGCAAGAGCTTTGAAGAAGGAAGAGATGGGTGCAAACTTCTTCATGACCCAGCCCATCTATTCAAAGGAGAACATAAAAAACTTAAAGGAGGCAAAAAAATCTCTTAATTCATACATCCTTGCGGGTATCCTGCCTTTTGCCAGTTACAAGAATGCTCTGTTTTTGAACAACGAGGTTTCAGGCATAGAGATACCAAAAGAAGTTTTGGATTCTCTGGAAGGAAAATCAAACGAGGAAGTAAGAGAAATCTCCATCTCATATGCGCTTGACATAACAGACAAGGTTTATGACATATGTGATGGTCTGTATATAATGATACCACTTAAAAGAACTGACATAGTAATTGAAGTACTTGAAAAAGTAAAATCCAGGAGGAAAATATGATAATTATTGGAGAAAAATTAAACAGTTCAATCCCATCCATTCAGACGGCAATGGAAACACGCAACAAAGAAGAGATTTTGAAAGTTATTAAAGAACAGGCGGAAAACGGGGCTGATTTTCTTGATGTCAATACAGCCTTGTTATCTAATGAAGAAGATGCAATGAAATGGATAATAGAGATGATTATGAAGAATACGGATGTCGGAATCATGCTGGACTCGCCAAATCCGAAAGTTGTGCAGGCATGCATAAAGGACATTAAAGACAGAAAAGTCATAATCAACTCTGTTACACTGGTCGACAGGCAAGAATATATTGATATTGCGCTTGAATACAATGCAGGAATTGTCGCCCTGCCCATTGATAGTAGAATGCCCGATACCTTGGAGAAAAGGTATGAAAACATAGACAGATTAATTGAGCTCCTAACTTCCAGAGGTATAAAAAAAGATTCAATATATGTGGACATTCTGGTTGAGTCGCTGGCTGTAAATCCAGGCAGCTCCGATGAATCCATAAATACATTGAATTATGTAAAGGAAAAGTATAGCGGTATAAAAACCACTTGCGGCCTTTCAAATATCTCCTTCGGGCTTCCAAAAAGAGCACTTGTAAATTGCGCCTTTTTAACAATTGCAGTAGCCAACGGACTTGATTCCGCAATCATGAACAACACATCCCGCATGCTGATGGATACTCTCCATGCCGCATTGGCAGTAAGCGGACAAGATGAATACTGTCTTGAATATATTCAATATGTAAGAAACAATTAACAAACTTAGAGAGTACTTCTGTTCTGCCTTACCTCATTGAGATTCTTTTCAAGTTGGGCTTCCAGTTTTGCCAACATGTCGTCTACATACTCTCTTCCACCAAGGCGTATTTCTCTTGCTTGCTTCTTGGCGTCCTCAAGCATGTTCTTTGCCTGCTCGGTTGCCATTCTTGTAATCTGATGCTGGTCAATGAGTTCCATCTGCTTGTGTTTTGCTTCATTTACAATTATCTCAGCTTCCTCATTGGCCATGCGCAGTTTTTCATCCGCCATTGCCTCTGCCTGCTTCAATGTCTCACGGGCTTCCCTCTGAGCATCCCTTACAAGCATTTCAGCTTCCTGATTTGCTTCACGAAGGGTCTTGTCGGCTTCGGCTCTGGCCTCGCCCATTATGGAATCCCTCTCCTTCAGCAGGTACTGCGCCTGTTTGATGTCATTTGGAAGAGAATCCTTTATAGCAGTAATAATAGCCATAATCTCATCAAAGTCCACTACCCTTTTATTCCCTATTAGAGCCTTCTTGCTTTGATTTATGTATGCTTCCAGCTCCGCCAACAACTTCACACAGCCTATTTTCATTTCATGTCTCCTCCTGCATTTTGAATCTCTGCTGCATCATACTGGTTATATCATCAACTACCTCATCGGGAACCAGCCCTTTTATGTCTCCACCGTGTTTTGCAAGCTCCTTGACAATGCTGGAGCTCAGGAATGAGTTCTGTATATCAGACATCAGAAAAATCGTTTCAATATCATTGTCAATATGCTTGTTGAGCATTGCCATTTGCAGCTCATACTCATAATCGGAAACAGCCCTCAAACCCTTTACTATGGTTGAAGCACCATTGTCCTTGACAAAATCAACCAAAAGGCCGTTGAACATCTTGACCTCAACATTGGGAAGTTCCATTATACACTTGCCTATCAGCGCAACCCTTTCCTCCATTGTGAAAATTGGATTCTTGAAATTATTATTAAGCACGCCAACAATAAGCTTGTCAAAAAGTCTGGAAGCCCTTTTAATAATATCCAAATGTCCATTAGTTACAGGATCAAAACTTCCTGGATAAACGCCAATTCTACCCAATTTGCTCATTAATCATCAAACCTTTCTAGTAAACAATGTTAGTGATGTTTTTCCATAATGTTTTGTCTTGCTTTTTTTAAAACAACCTATACAATCGACCAATTCATCCTGTTTTGAATGTTCCGCCAATACAATGCATTCATCATTGCATATGTCATGTTCCGTCATGGCTTCAAGGCACCCTTCAATCATTTCCTTCCCATAAGGAGGATCCAAAAGTATAATGTCAGCCTTTACCTCCATCCTGTGTAAAAGCTGGATGAACTTCGAATAATCGAGATTGTGGACAGATGCTCTGTCATTAAAATCTGTATTCCTAAGGTTTTCCTCGACAACCCTGCAGCATTGCCTTGACATGTCGTTGAAATATGCGTACTTTGCACCCCTGCTCAAAGCTTCAATGCCAAGGCTGCCGTTTCCTGCAAAAACATCAACTACTGTCGCATCATGTATCCATGGCAAAAGTATGGAAAACATTGCCTCCTTCACTCTGTCCAGGGTAGGTCGTGTATTATTTGAATCAATCGTTTTCAACTTGCGACCTTTGGCAGTGCCGGCAATAACTCTTACCATAAATTCCTCCATGACAATTATTCATTAAGGGCCTGAGGCCCTTATGAATAATACAACACAATATTGTCTTTTGTCAATTATTTGTATACACCCATGTCATGCACCGCCTGATACATGGCAACTACATTCTCAGGCGGCGTATTATCCTGTATTGCGTGGGTTGGAGAGAAGAAATATCCGCCATGCGGCATCATAATATCCAAAATTTCCTTAACATTCTTTCTGACATCCTCAACAGTACCATATGCAAGAGGACCTGCAGTTGACATGCAACCATGATACGAAAGTCTTTTGCCAAAATTATTTATGAGATACTCAGGAGACATGTTAACGGCTTCAGGCTGAAGCGTGTCCACGCAATCCACACCCATTTCAATAAAATCCTCATAGACCCAGCTGGAGGAACCGCAGCTATGTACCCTAACATACTTTCCATAGGATTTTGCCAGGTCAATATATTCCTTATGCAAAGGTTTCAAAACCCTTCTGTAAGTTTCCAGTGATATCATCGGGCCTCTTTGTGTTCCGAGGTCTTCTCCTATCCATACAAAATCTATATCATCCCCGCCCAGTTCCAGGAGTCTCTCAAGAATACCCAGCTCCATGTCGCATCTCCTGCGTATGTACGTCATGGTTGCCTCGTCTTCCGTATAAATATTGACAAGTGTATCTTCCATACCCATGACTCTTCCCGTCGAATTTATAATATCACAAAAACCTGCATTGCCTACATACAAGGCAAGATTCTTGCTCTTGAAATATCTTAGGTTCTCCAGCGCCTTGTCATAGTCAAACTCATCAGGACTTGGAACATGGAAGGATGCAATTGTTTCAGGATCAGCGTCTTTCAAGGGAAAATCACAAAAGTCATAGTATCCGCCCGCCTCATTTTCCACCCATTTTACATAGAATCCATATACCGGATTAACTATCCTGCCTTCCAGCTGCCTGAACTTGTTCTCACCCTTGAAGGGGGCATCAATGCTTCTTTCATCCGCTCCTATTGCCTGATAAAAAGCTTCAAAGTCCGTTGGTGGAATACCAATAAGTTTTGACACCTTTTCATGAATCAACATGTTTGTAAAGTAGGAAATGGGGACCCTGTCAGGTTTCTCATAAGCAAATGTCCTCAATACCCTTTCTCTTGACGTCATTGTTTCTTTTGCTTTACTAATCGTCATTACAATCCTCCCAAAACTTTTTAATCAGCAATCTATAACTTAACAAAATACTAACACACCTGTACCATCATTACAATAGACTATATTTATTTGAAAAAAGATATTTTATGTAATATACTAGAAAAAGTCAGTATAGAAAAATGTGGGGATGAATGGAATGGCAAGCACTCCTTTGGAAATATTTCTAAACAAAAATGTAATGGATTTAAAGGGGATAAGCGTTAAGAAGGCAGCAAGCCTGAGAAAACTGGGCATCAATACAATTAACGACATAATCATGAATATTCCCCGTTCCTACGAGGATAGGAGAAATATTAAAAAGATTGCTGATGTCATGGTGGGCGAAACAGCAACCGTAATTGGAAAGGTTGTATCTTTTGACCATGTCTTTATCCGCAGAAACCTTACCATCACCACCGTTCTCATACAGGACGGCACATCAAGTCTATTTGTAAAATTCTACAATCAGAACTATCTGGAAAAGGTGCTTGTAAAAGGAAGGGCTTATCTTTTCTATGGAACTGTTCAGGCAGGATATGAAGGTCCAGTAATGGAAATGCCTACATATGCACGTCTTGAAAACAAGGACGTGTTTGCTGTAATACATCCGATATACAGTCTGACAAAAGGCGTATCCCAGTATATGATCCACAAGCTGGTCAAGGAAGTCCTTCACGCTGTGAAACACTTTAAAGACACAATGCCCCAATACATTGTGGACAAGTATCACCTAATGTCAAAAGACGAAGCCCTAAGGAACATACATTTTCCGAAAAATGAAGAGTTAAGAACCAATGCAAGATTCAGGCTGGCATTTGAAGAACTTTTGGAACTGCAAATACTTCTGCATTCCATAAAGGAAGACACAATAAGCAATGCAACAGGCATTCAGTTTATAAAGAACAATACTACAAAAAAATTTATAGAAAACCTTCCTTTCAAACTAACCAATGCCCAGCTTAGAGTCTGGTCCGAAATTGAAAAGGACATGGCATCGGATAAAATAATGAACAGACTGGTTATCGGAGACGTAGGCTCCGGCAAGACCATTGTTGCTGTTCTTGCCATACTTAATGCCATTGTAAACGGATACCAGGCACTTTACATGGCACCTACCGAGATTCTTGCAGAACAGCATATGAAGACAGTATCTTCTTTTCTTAATCCCTTGGGAATCAAAACAGCCCTGCTTACAGGCTCATTGCCTGCAGCAAAAAAAAGACAGCTGCTTGAGGAAATTGAAAAAGGAGAAATTCAGTGCGTTGTAGGTACTCATGCCCTTATACAAAGAAATGTGACTTACGACAATGTAGGAATAGTTATTACTGACGAACAGCACAGGTTTGGAGTAAGGCAAAGGGCACAATTGGCAGCAAAGGGGAAAACTCCAGATGTACTCGTCATGACCGCAACACCAATACCAAGAACTCTTGCTTTAATCCTCTACGGAGATATGGACCTGTCCACAATTGACGAACTGCCTGCAGGCAGAATACCCATAAAAACATATGCTGTAGATTCCACTATGCGGGATAGAATACTTGCATGGACTAAAAAGCTGGTAAAGCAAAACCAGCAGATATATATTGTACACCCAGCCGTTGAAGAATCTGAAAACATGAATCTTCTTTCTGCAACGGAGAACTACAAAAAGCTATCCACCACCGTCTTCAAGGACATACCAACAGGACTTGTACACGGAAAAATGTCTGCCAAGGCAAAGGAAGAAGTCATGAGGGATTTTGTTGCAGGCAAAATCAAGATCTTGTTTTCAACAACGGTAATTGAAGTTGGAGTGGATGTGCCAAATGCAACCCTAATGATAATAGAGAATGCAGAAAGATTTGGGCTGTCACAGCTTCACCAGCTGAGAGGAAGAGTTGGCAGAAACAACATACAGTCCTACTGTGTGATGATAACTGACAGCAAGACGGACCTGGCAAAGGAAAGAATGACCATAATGGTGAAAACAAATGACGGATTTAAGATATCGGAAAAGGATCTGGAACTGAGAGGTCCTGGTGAACTTTTCGGTACCCAACAGCATGGAATACCCGAATTCAAGGTGGCAAATCTGTATGAGGATTTGGATATATTGGGTATTGCCCAGGACGCAGCCTTTACCATAATGAAAAACAGAAATGACGAGCAGACCGCATGGTATATAAAATCCGTCATAAAGAAGGCAGAAGGCATGTTTAATTTATAATTTTTGAACAAATTATGGAATTTTTAATTTGGTATTGATTTTTTAATACATAGTATGATATAATGAGTGTTGCTGTTTAAAAAGCAAACAAGGAGGTGGATTTAAATGGCAAAATGCAGTATCTGCGATAAAGGCGTTACATTCGGTCGTCGAATCAGCATAACACGTTCACAGGTCAGCAGACGTGCGAAAAGAAAATGGAAGCCAAATATTAGAAGAGTAAAGATTGTTGATAATGGTACAACAAGATATGCCCATGTTTGCGCATCTTGCTTGAAATCGGGCAGAGTAACAAGAGCCGTTTAATCTACCTGTTATCAATAGAAGCGTGGTAAAAAAATTTCCCTCTGTTTGGAGAGGGATTTTTTTTAGCCTTCTATTCAGGTGTCCTCTTCATCCTGAAAAGAAACCTTAGAACTGGTGCAACTACTTTTGGAGCTTTAACAACTAATATCTTCATAGAGATCCCTTCTTCATTGTTCTCTTGCTATTAATATATTCAAAAATGAAAAAAAGTGTGAAACCTTCAGGTTTTGAAGCATATACATTACCGAGGTGATATATATGTTTCGAAGCTTGACGGTAAAGGCTTTTTTTTCAAAAAAGCCTATGAAAAGAATAATTGTAACCTTCAGCCTTGTAATTGCCATATGGCTTTTGTTGATTGCATTCTTCATTTATATCGAGAATCATAAAGCCTATGTCGTTTCGATAGACGACCTTTCCGTTTCCTTTCCGACAAAAATATATATTACGGAACCAGACAGTATTGAAGCAGCCATCAGGTTCAAAGAATACAAAAGCAGCAACAATGAGTTCTGGGTCAGGTTTCCGCAAGCTTTTCAATTAAGGGAAGAGTTGTTCGAAGGCAGGGACATAACGTATCACCTTAATATAAATGGCAATGACGGTATACACGGTTATGTTCAGATATGGCAACTTGACACGACCATGCAGGACTTTCTAAACAACGCTAGAAAGTACAAGTCCCAATCCGTATATGATTTTGAGCAGAAGGAAATCCAGCTGGGGAATAATATTAAAGGATACAAATGGTGTTATTCAGTAAAAAACCAGGATGGAGACATAGTGGCCCGGCAATCTTTCATCTCCAAACCCGGTTCTACCAAAATGTATGTTATAACACTTTACATACAAAAAAAGATGTATTCAGACGACTTTGAAAAACTCTATGACGATATACTCTATTCAGTAAGATTGCGATAATAGTCGCAGTGTTCTTTTATGACACATATTTCGCATTTGGGGTTTCTGGCATTACATACAGCCCTTCCGTGGTAGACAAGCTGGTGGCAGAATCTTGCGCTTCTATCAGGGGGAAGTATTTTGGCAAGGTCCATCTCAATTTTTGTAGGGTCCTTGTGTTTTGAAAGCCCTATTCTGTTGGAAAGCCTTTTTGCATGCGTGTCCACAACAACCGCCGGCTTGTTGTACACATCCCCCAGAATAATATTTGCAGTCTTCCTCCCCACCCCTGCAAGTGTCAGCAAATCCTCCATGTTGTCGGGAACAACACATTTATATACATCTTTCAGTCTTTTACAGCATTCAATAATATTTCTTGCCTTGTTCCTGTAAAAACCCGTGGAACGTATGTACTCTTCCAATTCATGGGCATCCGCCTCTGCAAACGCATTGCAGTCCGGGTATCTTTTAAACAGCGTTGGTGTCACCAGATTCACCCTTGCATCCGTGCACTGCGCTGCGAGAATCGTAGCTATCAAAAGCTGAAGCGGGTCGCTGTACCTAAGAGTACAGCCCGCTTCAGGATAAGCTTCTTCAAGAAGTTCCATTATCTCTTTTATATCTTTCACTGTGCCTCATCCAATACTACTTTTAATTCTATTTCCTTCTCCGAGCTTGGTCTGAACACTTTTACAACCACTTCCTCGCCTGGAGCAAACTTCAAAAGTTCCTTTCTTAGATCGTAGAAGTTGTTTACTTTATTACCTGCAAATTCTACAATTATGTCATTCTCCCTCATGCCAGCCTTGTCAGCAGCAGAGCCCCTCAACACCTGATACACAAGAGCACCGTTCGGATATCCATACTGCCTTGCTATTGTGCTGTTGTAGTTTGTGTTTACAGTTACACCAAGAGCTGGCCTTATGACAATTCTGTCTTTTATGAGTTTTTCAACAATATCTGTTATTGTATTTGATGCAATGGCAAATCCCATGCCTTCATAGTCGGTGGAAACTATCTTTATAGCCGATATGCCTATCAGTTTGCCTTCGCTGTTTAGCAGTGCACCACCGCTGTTTCCAGGGTTGATTGCAGCATCAGTTTGAATCAAATCGTAAGCGGAAGAACCACTGCCCATAACGATATTTCTGTTAACACCGCTGATTATACCTTTACTTACGGAGTTCATGAATTCAAGTCCACCTGGGCTTCCTATTGCTATTGCAATATCCCCTACCATAACCTCGTTGGAGTCTGCAAACTCCAATGGAGCAAGCCCTGTTACATCAATTCTTAGAACTGCCAGATCAGTAACAGTATCGTAACCTATGATGTTTGCAACAAAAAATTCGGATAAATCAGTCTTCAGGTACACCCTCACTTCGTAATTCGGCATTACGTCTCTTGTCTCTGGACTGAGGGCTTTTTCAATAACGTGGGCATTCGTTATAATATAGCCGTCTTCGGAATAAATGACACCCGAGCCCTCACCAATAACCTGAACCTGTATATCCCAGAACACACCGGAAGTCTTTACAACCTGTATGCCTACCACCGACCTGGCGGCTTTGGCGTAAACCGCGGTTGAAATGGAGTCAATATTGTCTACCTCAAGGTTAATTGGCGGACCATTGTCAATAATTATGGTGTCGCCATTCTTTTTGTTCATGTTTCTACCTGTCAGCGACTCAATCAGTGTATTGCCAAAGATACTGAACACGACAGAAGCCATGAATCCTATTACTGCGAATATGAAGGCTATGACAACAACGGTTGCAATGGATACTCCTTTTTTGGATGAGTCATAAGTACTTGCAATCTGCTCTCTTTGTCTTCTTTTTTCTTCCTTTTCTTTTCTCTTTGCTTCCTTAAGCTCCTGCTTAAGCTTCCTAATATTCTCAATATAATATTCCGTATTAGGAGTGTCCTTTTCTTCTTCCTTTTCTATTTCAACCACATTTTCGCTGTCGCTATTTTCAACAACCACATCTTCAGTAACTTCTTCGTTCATGTTGTTGTCCTCATACATGTTCATAATGTTTCCTCCTTTTTCATTTTTTTCATTGTAATAATTCCATTTTACCATATAGTGAACCAACAATGAAAAATTGTGTCTTAAGAGTGTTCTTTTGGTGGTCTTGCCACTGTAAATGTAAACTTGGAACCTTTTCCAAGACTGCTGTCAACCTTAATATCCTGATCATGTGCAATAAGGATTTTCTTAACTATGGACAAACCAAGACCCGTGCCTTTCTTGTCCTCACTTCTGGATTTATCGGATTTGAAAAATCTTTCAAAAATCATTGCCTGGTCTTCTTTTGAAATACCTATTCCAGTATCCTCTACATTTACCTCAACCTTGTCTTTTAATCTCTTTGTATATACTTTTATCGTTCCACCTTTTGGTGTGAACTTGATAGCATTCTGAATAAGGTTGATAAGTACTCTTTGCAAGGAGTTTCTGTCTCCATAAACATTCTCCTGCTCATTGTCTAAATCCAGTTCAACTTGCAATTCCTTGTCATTGATAAGCGGCTCTAGCTTGATAATACAATTTCTAATATCAACATTAATATCAAACACCGTAAAATGGAATTCCATGTTTCCAGACTGCATTTTTGCAATATCAAGAAGTTCATTTACTAGAGTACTGAGTCTGGATATTTCACTTCTTACAATCTTTAAATAATACTCATGCTTTTCAGGAGGTATTACGCCATCCATTATTCCGTCAATAAATCCACCTATAGAAGTCATGGGTGTACGCAATTCATGGGATACATTTGCTATGAAGTCGTTTCTTACCCGGTCAAGATTCTCTAGAGCTATTGTCATGTTGTTAAAACTGTCTACAAGATCGCCTATTTCATCCTTCGTTGTCCGTATGACATTTCTCTCAAAAGAACCTGCCGCAAGACGCCTCGAGGCTTCTTGCAACGCCCTTACAGGTTCCGTAATCCTCTTTGTTGATATGGAAAGAACGATGACTTGTATCAAGACCGCAATACATGTGGACAGCATGAAGTACAGTATAACCTTTTGCCGTGCCTCCAGAATCTCAGGAGTGGATACGGATATGCAAACCGTGCCATATACCTGCTTGATTCTGGTTTCCGGCTCAATGTATACGAGTCTTCTGCTGATAGTTAGAAATGGGACCTTTTCATCCCTGAAAAGTCCATGGTAATGGTTTTTGTCAACAACGTAACCATCTGTTCTCAAGCTGGGTACGTACTGTTCTTTGTTTGGAAAGCGATATCTGCCGTTGTCAAGGATAAGATTTGCCACTATGCTGTCATTTAAAAATCGACTGCCATGCTCTATTCTCTTGTCTGCCATGTCGGGTAAAAGAGGGTATGAAAAACCAACATAGCCCCTGTCGTCGGTTATGAAAATATTGGCCCCCATTGTCTGGTTGCTTATTTTCATCAGGCTATACAGGTTGTAGAAGTATTCGTTTGTATCGTGTTCTACGGGAACAAATTCCCCTACATACTCGTCACTGGTCAGATACTGGGTAACGTAATCCGATATGGTATCCGCAGCGCTTTTCAAGTCGTCCATTCTGCTTGCTATAAGGTAACTCTCAACGAGTTTGTACATTATTGTTCCCGATAGAACCGATGACAATACAATCGTAATAGTGAAAATGGCAAGAAACTTGATATAGATCGAGTGGATTCTGAGTTTCTTATCCTTTGACGCAGGTTCCAAATTTATTTCACCTCAAATTTATAACCAATTCCCCACACTGTCTTAATTGACCATGGATGAGATGGGTGCTCAATTTTCTCGCGCAATCTCTTTATGTGTACATCCACCGTTCTGGAATCCCCAAAGAAATCATATCCCCAGATGTATTCAAGAAGCTGATCTCTTGTAAACACCTTATTTGGATTTGAGGATAAAAAGTATAACAACTCGAGTTCTTTAGGAGGCATCTGTACTTCTTTTCCGTCTACTTTTACAGTGTATGTGGTCTTGTTTACCAACAGGTTTGGATATACAACCTCTTCCTGGGTATCCTTCTCGGAACCACCTGAACGCCTCATTACCGCCTTTACTCTAGCTATGAGTTCCTTTGGCTCAAAAGGTTTCACAAGGTAATCGTCCGCTCCCAATTCAAGCCCAAGAACCTTGTCAAAGGTGTCGCCTTTTGCCGACAACATGATTATGGGAATCTGACTTACTTTTCTTATTTCCCTGCATACCTGCCAGCCATCCGCACCTGGAAGCATGATGTCCAGTATTACCATGTCAGGAGTGGTCCTTTTGAATTCTTCAATTGCTTCGATACCGTCGTTAGCTGTACTTACTTCGAACCCTTCTTTGTCTAGATATAAACGGACCAGTTCGCAGATATTCTCGTCGTCATCAACTACTAAAATTTTAACTTTGCTGTATTGTGCCATGTAAAAGCCTCCTTTAAAAATTCTTAATTTATTAGTGATTAT
>DUPL01000107.1 GCA_012838385.1 Clostridiaceae bacterium | reverse complement strand
AGAAAGAGATAAACAAGTCTATCTTTGTCTCTTCTCACACACATGGACACTTGCTTGTTATCGCTCTTTAAAGATACGGTAGGCCGTACATACTCATCAAGAAGAAAATAATCCGAACAGAGAATAAATTCATTTGCATACCTCTGCAAAATTGATATTACATTCCCACCACTTTTCACAAACCTTTTAAGTCTTACCATGACTTTATCATCAATTGTGGCACCAGGAGGAATTATTATTGTACGAATAACCTGACCTTTAGCTGTGACAAATCCCTCATCTATTTTCAGCTCACATATAGCTTCATCCCATATATAATCAAAGTCGCAGGGCATGTATGCTAGTATCCTTGCTATCCTGTCAACCTCATCATATGGAAGAATTGAATTCATATTGTGTGCATCATTGTCCCTTATCAAATGTGCATATATGTCCCTCATCGGAATGTATACTGCAAGGTCGGATGCAGGCGTACCCGCATTTGCCAGCCCGATTGCCCTTTTTACATGCTCATTTACATTTCTTCCATGCAAATCATTAATGTAATTGCCAGGCTTGAACAAGTCATACGTATCTTCTTCATAATCAATACTTGATATCATATTAAAGAATGTATCAATTCCTCGAATCACCTGATGCTCCATAAGGTATCTCATCCTGTCTGGGGAATGAGCTATTCCCATTATCGCAAAAGTTTCACTCATGGCAGAGTTTTTGCCATAAAGGCGTTTGCAGGACCCAGCAAACCTTGGAAAATCATAAAATGTGTCAATATCAATATTGCTGCCTATCACATCAATACCAGGAGAATCATTGTAATAACTGTTTTTAAAGAAATGACCACTTACCGACGCAAGAGTTTTTGTATGATTATCCATGTCCTGATGTCCTACCGACAAGACTCCTCTTTTATGGCAGTACTTCTGTATCTCACCATAGAAGTTTTCTGCTACCAGATCGGTCCATACGTCAAAGTAATCAAATACCAGGTTTTTAATAATCAAATCTGCCTCATGGTAACCGGGATGATAGAAATTTCCAGCATATGCCATAAGAATAGGAAGATTGTCCCTTAAGTCATATCCTTTTCTTTTAATAAACTCGTTCTCAAAACCTTGCGTCCATGGAAAATCAAAGCAAACCTCAGGCTCATCATAGAAAAACCCTTTTATTACCGTACCGAAATAATCCTTCAATTCATCATAAAATTTTTCATGTACGACCTTAATAAATCTACTTGCCGCTTCCTTGTTCATTAAATCAGGAGTACCCAAACTGAAATTTAAAGGATCATTCGTTATAGGAACATGGGAAATAAATGATACGTACTCCCAGGTTACCAATATGACTCTTTCATACCCCTTGCTTGTGTACTTAACAATATCACCTGTTGAATTTTCTTCTGCAATATCGTTACAACGGCCTGCAGGCGCATAAAAACCATAACGGTTCACTGGAATACTCTTCAATGAAACCGTCCTGTCAGGTATCTCAATACTAATTGTCTCGCCAGGTTCCAGAAATCTATCGTAAGATACGTGAAGTTTCTTGGCTCTTAACTCCTTGTTCTCACAGACAAGACCTGCCGCCACGCAGCTAGGATATCCCCATTCATCAAAAATCCAAACTTCCAAGTCAAGTTTTTTGGCTTCCTCCACCAATACTCTAGCAGAGGCCAACAGTTTATCGTACCAGTAATCAGGCAAAACGGGGGAGTCAACAGGATTTGAAAAGATTAAAGCAAATCCTCCAAAACCTCTATCCTTACACCAGCCAACCCATTTTCTCATGTCGCCTTCGCTTTTATTAAAGTCTACATTGAGGTTAATCAATGGACCTGAAAATTCGGTGCGAACCATCCTTTATCCCCCGCATGCTTTTCTAAAACTAATGATAACACAACGAAAAATGTACGTCAATTTAACAAATTGTTACGATAGCATAAACTTACGTTCCCAATCTGCTTTCAATCAATGCCGCTAATAGCTCAGCCTTGTGTTTAATGTACGCCGTGTTCTCTCCTTCAATCATAACCCTTACAAGAGGCTCTGTGCCTGAGGGTCTTATCAATACCCTTCCGTTCTCACCAAATTCATCCTCAAGACTTCTGCACATTGCTGCAATGTCATCATCTTCCATAAACTTGTGTTTCAAGCTGTCTCTGACTTTTGCATTAACAACTACTTGTGGGAAACGTGTAAAGACCGAGGCCAAATCGGAAAGCCTGCAGCCTTCATTTTTTAACACCCTTACAAGCTGCACAGCAGTTATGAGTCCGTCCCCTGTAGTGTTGTGCTGTAGCATAATGACATGTCCTGACTGCTCTCCACCAATTATGCAACCTGATCTAAGCATTTCTTCAAGAACATATCTGTCGCCTACCTGGGTCTTTACGACATTAATACCGTGCTTCTTGGCAAAAACATCTACTCCCATGTTGCTCATTACGGTAACTACAATGGTATTGTTTACAAGAAGACCTTTCTTTTTCAAATCCAAAGACAGGATAGTTATAATGGCGTCTCCGTCCACAACCTCTCCATTTTCATCAACGCAAATAAGTCTGTCCGCATCACCATCGAATGCCAGGCCTAAATCCGCACCTGTTTCCCTTACTTTTTGACTAATATATTTTGTATTACCTGAACCGCACTTCTTATTTATATTTAAGCCATCCGGATTGTCGTTCATTACAATAATCTCGGCACCCAGACGTCTAAACAATTCTGGAGCTACCTTGCAGCTTGCTCCGTTGGCACAATCCAATACAATCTTCAAACCTGAAAAGTCCACATCCACTGTGCTTTCCACATACTTTATATAATCCTCCCCCGCAGTATTCAATACTTTCCTACGGCCTACATTCTCAGCAAACGGGAAGTCTGTACCAGAGTCGTCATGAACCAGCTTCTCAATCATGTCTTCAGTTTCATCCAGAAGCTTGTGCCCTTGATCACTAAAAAACTTAATACCGTTAAACTCAAAACTGTTGTGGGAAGCAGAAATCATGATTCCAGCATCCGCCTCATACAGCCTCGTCAAATATGCCACTGCAGGAGTTGGAACTACTCCAAGACAAATAGCAGATGCGCCCGTAGAGCATATTCCGCTTACAAGGGCGCATTCAAGCATGTCGCAGGAAATTCTCGTATCACATGCAACTACAATATTTGGTCTTCTAAAAGTACTTTGAGCAAGCACTATCGCACCTGCTCTACCCAACTTGTACGCCAAAAGGGGGGTAAGGTCCCTGTTGGCAACGCCTCTTACACCATCAGTACCGAACAATCTCGCCATGCACGATCACCTGCATCCCCTCTGTTACTTTTTCAAATAGGTCGCGGCATCCTCGTCCACAATAACTGTAACGTCACTGTGTTTCTGAAGCGCCGATGCAGGCATTTTGGGGTCGACAGGACCGTGAATTGCTTCATATACTGCCTTTGCCTTGTTCTTGCCCGACACAATCATTAATATTTTCTTTGCACGCAGGATGGAACCAATGCCCATTGTAACCGCTCTTTTTGGAACTTCATCAATTGAATTGAAGAATCTGGAATTATCCTTTATTGTCGATTCTGTAAGATCCACAGTATGAGTTATATCGCTGAATTCGTCTGCCGGTTCGTTAAATCCAATATGACCATTGGAACCTATTCCCAAAAGCTGAAGATCAATGCCTCCAGCCCTTTCTATCATCGCTTCATATTCCTGGCAGTATGCATCATAATCCGTCTCTGTACCGCTGGGGATGTGGGCGTTTGTGTTTACTATATTGATGTGATTAAACAGATTTTCATACATGAAATATGCAAAACTCTGATCGTGGTTTTTGTCAAGTCCAATATATTCATCCAAGTTAAATGTTACAACATCACTAAAATCTATTTCCTTGTTTGTATTCATTTTTATTAGATTTTTGTACGTTCCAACAGGTGTGCTTCCTGTGGCAAGACCCAAAACAAAATTCTTCTTCTTTTTCATCTCTTCGGCAATAAATTCCGCCGCCTTTATGCTCATTTCATCATAATCCTTGCACACAATTACTTTCATAAAAACATCCCTTTCTTTTAAAAATCTACCCATATATATTATCACAATTGTGCAATACCATCAATAATTGAGAAAACGCCGGCCCTTTCAGCCGGCGTTCTCTTCATTTGCTTGTTGAAGCAGTTCATAAATTTTCTTGTTCAACGGGTACTCCATATCCACGTATACCCTCTTTCTTTCTTGTGTTTCCTTGTCTTCCCGGACACAGATTATTAGCGTCCCCTCTGGTGAATACTGAAAATACACAATATTTTTATCAGTTTCGAATCCGAATACAGGCAAAAGATTGGTTTCAGGTGGAATGTCATAATCTCCAAGCAATCTCCAAAATTCATTTTGAGGCAGCTGGCATAATTTGACCAGTTCCTCATCCGAATTAAGAATGGCATCCCTTCTTTCCCTGAATTCCTTTTCCTCCTGGATAACCTTCTGGATAGCTTCCCTTACTTCTTCAAGATTTAAAGGAGCATTGATTTCCCGGACAAAGAATCTGTCCTCATGCATGTTCCCGGCTTCATCAAAGTTGTCAATATCGACCAGTTTGTAAAGCTTTCCATCCTTGAACAGAAGCAAAAGTTCATCATCAGGAAACACCCAAACATCTTCAATTTCACAAACAGGTTTTCCAACCAGTGCTCGCACTTCCTCCTTTGTCAATTCATCATGGATAACCGGCTCATACTTTCTTTCAACACAGTCATCAAAATTGCAGCTTAACTTTGCATACATTAAAAGGCGGTAATTGCTTTCACCACTCTTCTCAAGTTTACAATCAGCAAGCAATTCATCAAGCCACTTCTTCAAATCTTCTTCAGACATCTCTTCGTTCTTTTGTGGTTCTTCCGTCTCCACGACCTGCATTGACATGAAGGGCAGACTCTTGCCATTTATGAAGCAAGCAACAAGTGCGGCACCTGTTATCAGAGCAAAAGTAATCAGTAAAACCTTTTTCATGTCAATCATCACCCTTTCTATAATTGTAAAGGTGCTTTTTCGTCCATATTTGCAATATAATTATACTCCTTTTTACGAAAAATGCCAACAAGAAAAGCTGGCAAATACCCAATGTCATTAACTTAAGAAACTCGTTTTAAAGAACCCTAACTTATTCGGTTAGGGTCTTTTTATCACATTTTCAGTTTTACATTTTAAAACAAATATGATAAAATAATACAGAGT
>DUPL01000106.1 GCA_012838385.1 Clostridiaceae bacterium | reverse complement strand
TGAAAAAGATTGTTCTGGGTGATGTTGAAGATACTGCCAGCATTATCTGGAGTCTTGATTTTGTTATAGAGGATTCCAGTTACAAATGGTCGGGACAAATTGAAAATGGCAGGATTGTTGAAGAGTCGCTGATAAAAGGCGAATGGACGACTTTTTCAAGAGATGAAAGCGAAATTCTCCTTGAGGGTGTTAATGTTCCAAAGGTGTCGGACCGTCTCAGTTTACTGGCTGTATTCTGGGGTGTGGGAGATATCAAAAGGGTGTATGAAGAAATTATGCACATATATTTTATAAACATTAACAGCATACCTGATGAGGTATTTATAAGGCCTAGCGTGGCAAGGAATGCAAACGGTGTGGATGAGGAAAGTCTTAGGTATGCGAATTTGTCAATATATGAGAAGATGCTGGTTTCCTATACGAGAGGCTTTAATGTTTTTCAAGACATAAAGGACGACTATATTACCGTGTTTCCCATGGTGGAAGACATGAGGTTTGATTACGACAGGACAGGCAGTGACTACACCTTCTATTTAAAGGAAAAGACAACGGACTGGATAAGTTATGAAGGATTGTCATCAGGCATGAAGAAAGGATTGTTTCACATAGCTGCTTTCAACATGCTCCCGGAAGGCAGTGTTCTGCTAATAGACGAGTTTGAAAACAGCATGGGTACAAGATGTCTTGATTTGGTACTTGACATGCTGAACAGCAACGAAAGGAACTATCAAATCATTGTTACAAGCCATCACCCTTATGTAATAAACAATGTGGACATGGCACACTGGCAGGTGGTTCTTAGAGGTGGAAACAGAATTTATACAAAGGGCAAGGAGGAACTTGGGCTTGGCAGGTCCCACCATGAAGCCTTCAAGCAGCTTATGAATCTTGAAGAATATACGGAAGGGATTTTTGACTGACCATGAATCTGTATATTCTTGTTGAAGGCAGAAGGACCGAAAGTATTGTTTATCCAAGCTGGCTTGGGCATCTGTTGCCTGGTTTCAAGCGTTTAAAGGATCCTTTCATGTTAAAGGACAACAATGTCAAAGGCAACCACTATTATCTGTTTGATGGCGGTGGTTATCCAAACATGCTTAAAGACGCGGTGGCTGGGGCAATGGATATTAATGAGATTGGTGCTTTCGATTACTATATAATATGTTTGGATACGGATGATGAGGATTGTTACGAGAGGGAGCAGGCCGTTTTGGATAGACTCAAGGATAACGGTGTTGAACCAAAGGCCGAGCTTGTGGTGATAACTCAAAAGGTGTGTATCGAAAGCTGGTTTTTGGGGAACAGGGAGCTTGTGAAGAAGAGTTTAAGAGGTGCGGATATTGAAAAGTACATAAACTTTTACAATGTAGGGGAAAAAGATCCTGAGCTTATGCCAAAACCCATATATTCAACGGACAGTATTGCAATGTTCCATTACAAATATTTAAGAACACTTATGAAAAAGAATGGTATGAACTATACCAAAGGAAGACCATATGAAGTTTGCAGCAAGGATTACCTGACAGAACTCATATTAAGGTCATATTACACAGGTCATTTGGAATCCTTCTCACGATTTGTAGATTTGTGCATGAAGATTAAGGAACGTACGCAACTTCCGTAACATATGTTATATTGGATTAATATATATGCGAGGTGCTGTGCATGGCCTATGTTCCGGATGTATCTGGGTTTATGAAACCTTTCGGGGAGGCTGACAGTCTCCTGGAAATTTTGGAGCGTGATGTACCCAGGCAGCTTGTTCTCAAGTATGCAAGAGACGACATAAGCGGGTTTAGTCCTGATATGAGTATATCGATAAAAGCAGAGCATGGTTATAGAATACGTGTTTCTGCAGATGGTAAGACTGTATGTGTCTTGTATGTGGATAATCCGTCTTTCAAACAATACTACAACCGAAATGGCTGTGTTGTGAAAAGGCCTGTTTTTGAGATTGAGGAGCAGAGTGAACTTTATCGAGTATATGGTAGAAAAAAGGATGAACAATATTACTTTATACAGAGGCATGTATGCGTTAAGGGAAATAACAGGCTGGTGTTTTTGCTGAGAATATGGAGTCAAAACACGCCAGTTTCCTTGTCACCGCATGGAATAGAGTTTCATGCCCTCTAATTATTTTCGGGTAATAATGCGACAAATTCCTACAGACTGATATAATATCCATAAAAAACGAGGAGGTTTTTTATGGGTATTAGGACAGTCCTTTTGTTTGTTTTGTCCATTGCAGGTATTCTTTTTTTTGCGGGGTGTGGACAGGGTATGGATGAAAGTGACGGTTTTAATGTAACTCATGAGGAGTTTTATATTATGCTTTCTGAAAAAGGAAAGGAAAAAGGGATTAAATTATCAAAACAGAATGCAGGCAATAGTGTATTGACAAGGGAGAAGATGTGCCAACTTATATCGGAGTATATTGAAAACACACCATACTTGAAAAACAAATACATACCGGAGAAAATATTGGTGGAAAGGGGAGAAGAGTCCTCCTTTTTCAAAAAGTTGTTTCAGGGCAGGGAAGTTGTCGTAGTAAGAGACAGAGAAGATGAGATTTTATTAAAACAGATGGAAAGCGCCAAGCGGATGAGTGTAAGAACGGAAATGATGAGGGATGGTTTTCAAAGAACCTTCCATATTTACTGTGAGAATGTTGACAGTACAAGATTTGAAAACATCCTTAAAGATTATGATTTGATTAATAAAAAGTATAGAAAGGCATGCCTTGATGCCTGCCATTACGGATATATTGACATATTCTTCAGTGACAGCAGCTATGAGGCATATTTTAATGCTAGGGAAAAGGTAACCAGGGAAGAGGCTTTGAAAGTAATTGACAATTTGTTTGACAAAGAATATTTGCCGTTGGATTGCATAAGGATAAACTTTTGGGAAGATGATGAGTTTGACAATGGCATAAACAAAGAACATGCATATTTGTGCATTAATGACCTGCCTTGTCTTTATGTTGCAAAGAAGTTGGAAAACCTTCTTGGAGATAATGACAAGGTATATATGACAATAGGTCTTGACAACATGTCTTTTAGCTTGTGGTACAACTCCCTTGTTTTTGGGATGCTGGAGATTCCTGTTTTATTCTTTTTGGACAAGGATGTGGTTGTGGAAGTATCCCGTCTTGATACGGAGAATATAAAGGCGGGGCTTAATGTGTGTTCTGAAGTTGTATGTGGGGAGTACAAGGAAAGTTTTTTGGAGTTTGCAAAGGATGTTATTGAAAACGGGGACAATGGCGCAAGAAGGTTTGGGGATCTGAAGGTTGGTATAAATCTTGTACATAATGATATTTATGTCATCACCTTGGGATGTGATGCAAAATGAGAAAGGTTTTGCTTGTCTTTCTTTTCTGGTTTATATTGATTTGTTCCAGTTGGGCGATGGATGATCCTTCTGTTTATGGTGATGGAGTGTCTGTAACTTTTAATGATATAAGAAACACGCTTCCTCATCTGTACAGGAATACTCCTGTAATATATGTAAATACAAAGTCAGGGACAAAATCGTATTCTTTCAATGTGGAGATGTATATTGACAAGGGTTTTCTTGTTTATGGAGATCCCGCATCGTGTGTTGATTTGGGTTATTCAAACTCATTCAAGCAGACCCCCCACGGATATTTCTGCTCGGGCGGTGGAATTAGGGGCGAGTACAGATATCTTGGTTTGTCCATAAATGGAACCGTATATACAAACATAGCGTTTCCTGAAGATACGGTTCCTGGTGAACATGTGTACAGAATTGTGAAATATTCCAGTTTGCCTGACTATCTGAAAGAGAGGTACGGTATTCCAAAGGAAGGCAATGCATATTTTGAAGGCATAAGACATCTCGTTGACAGTCCTGACAGTCCTGCTTGGAACTTTGTGCATACATATTACGATGGAAGAACTGTTACAGTGTATCAGAAGTTCAAGGAGTCGATGCTGGTGGGAGAGGGACAGGAGCTGCCTTCTCTGTTTGAATATGCAAGGATTACAGGCTGGGGTTCGGGAGGCGGAAGCCTTGTTCTTTACTACCAGTCGTTAAATGACGGTTCGGTTTACAGATATGCAACCTTTACAGGCAGTATAAATCCGAGTTGGGAAAAGGTTTTTCACGGTATTGAGTGTGAGGTGGATTTTGCGAATTCCTTATACAAGATAGAAAAAGACGAGGATTCGGTGGTCGTAGGTTACAGGGTAAGGGGAACTTTTAGGGATAATTATACTGGCTTGAGTGAGCTTATGAAGAAGTTTACATATACAAGAGAGGATGTTGTTTTTTACAGGTTGTATTCAGATGGTGTGAGTAGAAGTTTATATAATGTTGTAAAGGAAGGGGACAAGGTTGTTTTTTCGACGAGTGACATGTTTCTAACTTTTAGAAGACAGGATTTGCATGTAGGTTACAATATTGTTGAAATAGTGGGTGAGGCAAAGGTGGGCTTTGAAGGGTGTGTTTTTTCGTCCTCTCACAGCTCTTATGCGGTCATATATGTCGAGCCTGAGACAACACCGTCTCCTACACCTGACAAAACACCAGAACCAACGCAAAATGTGTTGCCTTCCGAGACGCCTTTTCCTTATGTAAAAAGAAGGTGGTAGTACATCTAAATGGCATAATTTGAACTTGACGAAAGATAGTCAATACAATATACTGAATAAGTAGAATTATACACAACTGTAACAATTTTAAGAGCTGGCAGGAGGAGAATAAAATGGCAAAAGGCAATAAAGTATTTGACACGGAATTTAGCGGTTTTAACAAGAAGCAGGTTAATGAATACATAGAGAAGCTAGTATCGCAATATCAGCAGTCTCTGAGTGAAAAGGCGAAAGAAT
>DUPL01000143.1 GCA_012838385.1 Clostridiaceae bacterium | reverse complement strand
TTTTCTGCTGCTTGTGTTATACTATACATAGTAAAGCTCACTCCTTGTTTTATTTTCACAAATATATTATAACATATTGAGGGGCTTTACTTTTTTTGTCACAAACCTAGAGAATCTTTACGCTAACTAAAGATAGCCTAAACAGACATCCTGTTATAGAAAGCAAGCGAGTCCAAGTTAAAGATAAACTCGGACTCAGTTTACGGGATGGTGGGTATGATAGTTTTTATGGTATGTATATATTTTTTTTGCCAGTTTTACTAATATTGCTTGTGTATAAGTGAACAACAAAACAATTAAAACGTAAAAACAATATATTTTTTGTGAAAAATTAGTTAAATTTTTTTGCTAAGATTATAAAAGAAGTATTGACATCACTGGAAAAATACGTTATTATTTTTATACTTAGCACCTGACTTCCGTCGTTCAACTCAAAACATAGTACCTTAGTAGTCGATTAGGATAGTAGAATCAAATAAATTGTCAAGTTCTCGTTCTGTTAAGTACAGAGCATCCAATACATTGATCCCAGTAACAGACTTAATCTTTTCATTAGCACTTCGATTGCGGGAAAGGTTTATGTACGTGTTGTCATCCTTCTTCACGACTCTGAAGTCACGTATGAATGTTATGATGTCATAGGCATTAACTTTGTCTTTGAAACACTTAATTTCCAATATACGTAAAAGAAACAAACTAAGGTAACATATAAGAAAATGCCCGTAAATTGTTTCTTGCTTTTGTACATAAGCAGGTCTTGCGTCAAGATAGGATTTAGAGATTCGGAAGCTCTCTTCAATCTTCCATAGTCCGTGATATGCCTCGTATATCTGATTCGGCGTCATGTCGATTTCGGATGTGACAATAAGATTGTACCCGGCTAATTTCATGTCCTCTTCAACTTTGGCTGTGTCTATTTCAATTATAGGCTCAATTTTCCTGCCGTGTTTGTCTTTGTTGGTGACTTTCAAATATTTTGAAGCATCTCCTATCTCTTCTTTTACCAACTGTTTATGGGTAACGTAGTTGAGAGTTTTGTCTACCATCTTTTTTATCTCAGCCTGCTGCTTCCTTGCAAGGCATGGATTGTATGAAACTACGCGCTTTTCTTTTACCGAGAAAGTGATTTTCCTGTTCTCGCCGGTATCAGGATCAGTTTCTTCGAAGGAATAATCAAAAGTATCAACGCAGCTCTTCAGGCGGTATAACAAGTTTCCCTTAGCATCTGTATAATCGGTAAATACATTGTCTTGATTCTCTAGCAGGATCCAATTTTTCTCTTTCTTGCTTAGTTTTCTGCCTTTAATGGCTTTTGAAAAGATGTATCCGTCATTACCCTCTACAACCGCAGCATATATGTTACGGGCACAGTTAAGCCCCTTGTCTGCAATTTGAACAGTCTTACCGGTCACATTGTATTTCTGCTTCATCTCTTCGATTATTTTCCTTATATATGGCTTCTCGGACTCGTTTCCCGGATACATTTGCATACTAATCGGAACAAGGTCCGAATCAAGAAGCATAGCCTGCCCAATGATGGGGTTTTTGCTATTTTCTTTTGAAGGACCTTTCTGCTTGTCATCCTTCGGAAAGTCTATCTCGAAGTAATAATTCGTACAATCAAAATAAGCTCTATTGTAGTTTCTTTTGTAGAACTTCTCGTATTGTTTGTTAAATAACTCTATATACTTCTTATAGGATCCGCCAATAAAGAAAAGTCCGTCATAAACCTGGTCTTCAGATATCGGAGAATACCGATACAAGAGTGGGAAAACATCCGAAACAGTCTTGGATTTCGAGCAAGGACATATGATCCTGGAATAGATAAGTTGGGTAAGCAGGTCGTAAACACTAAAACGAAACTTACAGACAGAGGCGAGAATATCTATTACTTCCTTGACCTCAAGTTCCTCAATCAAGGAATGGAACAG
>DUPL01000105.1 GCA_012838385.1 Clostridiaceae bacterium | reverse complement strand
TCAAGGAACTTGGCATTGACATAGAAGGTTCCTATCTGGATGTGTTTGGTGTTGTGGCAATAAGGGAGTGCGCACATAAGGAGCATATGATGACAAGAAGGGAAAGTGCGGAGTATAGGATAAAATGCCTTGAGATGCTCGATGGTCAGGGCATCATAACCAGCTCTGAAGAGCCTTGTGATTTTATACTTCCTTCGATGGCTCTTATTCACCATGCTCCTTTTGCAGTAGAGGAAATTGGAAGCTATGAAAGTGAGGCAATAGGCATTCCCATACCCCTTTTCAATCTTGTGTATCATGATTGTGTTGTTATACCTTGGATGGGTATTGAAGGTGGTGGATGGAATCTTCCAAAGGATGATTGGGGATTTCTGCATGCTTTGTTGAATGGAGATACCATATACTACGATATTTGTGAAAAAAGTGAGAATATTGAACTTGGCAAGGTTGCGCTGGATCTTCATAAAAAGGTTTGTCATGAAGAGATGGTCAAGCATGAGTTCCTGGATGAGACATATAGAAAGCAGAGAACCACCTTTGCTGATGGGACCTGTGTGTATGTGGACTTTGAAGAAAGAACATGGAGGATAGACCAGAAGTAGGCAAACTTGCTAGAAAAACTAGTCTGTAGTATAATTTTATAAATCTAGTGAGGAGAAACTATGTAAAGGATATGCAGGGTATACGGTATTTTTACGATGTAAAGCAAATAAAAAATGTATGTATTGATGATGTCAACTATATGCAGGAAAGCCCCAACTGGATGAATCAGTTTCATGAAATTATTGATGGAAGGATGCATCTCAGTCAGTATAAGGGCGCATACATCCATCGTGTTGCTGCATACAATCCACCTCTGTATTATGAGCCGGTGTACAACAAGAAACATTATGAAATGATTCTTGAGTTTTCGGCAGATTTTCATGAAGATGAAAGGGCTTGGATGGCTCTTTTTATAGGTGTGAGAAATTCATCAATCGTTCCTGGAGAGGCAAATCCAAACAATTTAACGGATGATTTTTTTTGCATCGTTTAGAGAAAAGCCCCTTGCCCATATTTTCCATGGAATTAAGAAAGACTGGCCTGTTGGTTCCTGCAAAGTGTCATTACGGGAAGGGTTAAAGAGTAAACGAAAGTTATCAGTATTGGATAATGGCAGCTCTTTTGTGTTTTCATCACTAGATGATGATGTTAGGAAGAATTTGTTTGTTGTCGATATATCTACCGAAACACTGCGGGTATTGGACGACAAGGAAAATGTTATATATGAGGCAGACAACAACTTGAAAGACAAAAAGGGCGGATGGTTCAAGATATTTAATCATTTCGCCCGTACAGTATTATACAGCATTAAGATTATTGAGCACGATATTGAAATGGGAACTGAAAGGGTTGTATTTGAAGACACCTTCAGGTATTTTGATACAAGTGCCAATTACAAAATAGTTCAGTTTCAGACGTCGGGGGACGTTAGATTCTATATAAACCGCACGGTTTTGACAGTAAGCAAAGGGCAAATTCTTCTCATATCTCCATATGATATCCATGCAGATCTAAGCCTTTATAACATACGGCATCTTGTTGAGTTTGAGCGGGATTATGTAAGCAGATATTTTAGTGACGAAGCTGCAAAGTATCTTCTTGCGGCGTTTCAGTCAAATCTTGTATTCATTCCAGAGCATGAACATGTCAGGCTGCAGAATTTGTTTGCTGATCTGAGAAGTTGTTCGAAAAGCGTTTTATTCTTAAGAATTGGTGAAATACTGTGCCTCATAAACGACACTGGAGTTTCGGTACAGAATTCCATTATACATCATAACGAAGTATCGCATGTAGTTGAGTATATTGACAGCAATTTTGACAGCATAGACAGCCTTGACACAATCGCCAAGCACTTTTATGTGAGCACGTCTCATTTGTGCAGAATGTTTAAAAGGGCTATGAATAAGACTATTGTTGAGTATCTTAATGAAGTGAGAATTGCGCACGCATGCAGGCTGCTTGCCGAAACTGATGAATCCATCACAGATATATTTTTGAAATGCGGCTTTAACTACAGTTCCTATTTTGCAAAAGTGTTTAAGAGCATAACCGGGCAGACGCCTACGGGTTACAGAAAAAGTGTCAGAAAGAAGAAGTAAGGGGCAGAACAAGCCCCTTAGTTATTTTTAAATATATAGTTAAGTCTTCCGTATGGTGCGGCATCCCCATCAGTGTAGAAGGTGAAGATGTCCGCTTCATTGTTTTCGTTCAATACGTAATTGTCAGCCCACTTAAACTCGATTCGCAGATTCTCGTGAGATTCGTATCCTAGAGTTTCAAGGGGAATGGCAATTTGAAGTTTGTTGTTATTGTACATGAAATCAATATCTTGTACCTTTTCAAAATTCCATCCGCCAAAACATTTTTCCAATACCGCCTTGTTATCAGATGGAGAAACCCTGTTTACGACAAAATCATAACCATGCCAGGTCTTATTGCCTTCGTTGCCCGTGGAGATAAAGAGGTTCATCCAGTGTTTGTCTTCCTTTGGAGTCAGTGGGTCTAATGTTTCCACGTAGAAGTATATGTTTTTGTTATCGCAGGCCACCTTGCTTACAAATATGTCGTTTCTGCCTGTATCGTTCTTGTACACAATTCTGCCGTAGCCTCTTGCATCCCTGTGTTCTGTATCCTGGGTGTAGTCAATATATGTTTGGCCTAATTTATCCCAGTCTGCAAAACCATTTGAAAAATCTATTGTTCCGTAGGTTGTGCTCTTTTCAGGCAAATTTGTATTGTATGGCGCAAGCCCTTTAAACTTTCTTATGTAGCTTATGAGCTGCATGTAATAGTTGTCGCCAAAACCTCCCTGCATTGGCTGGATATCTCTTGAGTTGTTGATGTCAGCTGCATCTACAAGAATAACTGGCTCGTAGTTTGGTGTGCCGTCGATATATTTCCAACTACCTGGATTCTGCCTTGTTGCTATCCATTCATTCCAGCCAGTGACAAATATTATATCGGGATTCTGACTTATTGCATATTCAAACTGTTCTGCAAAGTTGTAACCGTACAAGTATGCATCTTCGGATTTGTCATTAGCGCCGTTGTGGTAGCTTCTTGTCTTGTTGGTATCATCGCCATAGAAAGCGCTGGAACTTAGGGCAAGAGTTCCCGAGTGCTGTGCCACAGATACGCTCATTATGGTTGTTCCCGATTCCTTTCCATACAGGGTCTGTGGTCTTTGGAAATCCATCCATGGGAAACCATCATCACTGTATGACTCTCTTGGCCACTGGGCGTACTTTATGGTAAAAAAGTCCTTTACTTCCTGGTCCAGATCGGGTGACTTGTTGCTGCCTATCATTAAAGGCTTGCCGTCCAGTTTGAACCAAAGGTGCTCATACTCCGGATGGGACTTGTATATGTCGTTGTAGATTTCCTTCATGTGACGAACGGACTCGGCTTTTGTAACGAAAGATACTTTTGGAACATTAAACCCTTGCTTGTGGAAGGTGTCCAATATTTCAAGCATTGTAAGTACTGCTTGGGTATATGAGTTTCCGTTGGAATAGTCAAAGATTATAAAATCAACGCCCGCATCGGTAAGCATCTGAACGTCCTTTGACATTACCCACCTGTCTGTGTTCCTAAAGTAGCCAAACAACGGTTCTCCCCACCAGTGGTTTGTTCCAACAGGACCGCCACCAGCTGCTTGCCATGCTTCGTCGGATCTGGCCGCATCCTTGTCCTTTTCAATAATTTTGCTTACATCATAGGGTCCTGGAACCTGACTTGCTCCATGCCAAACAAAATAGAAGATTCCTACATATTTGTTGCTGTCATAAGCAGGGACACCATTATCCCCAGCAAGAGGTAGCACCCTTCCTAAATCGTCAACTCCAGCGTATACTGACAGTTCAAGCGCCTCCTTTGATTCTGTTTTATTATTGTCGCTGTTATTGCCATTGTTGTTTTTGCTGCAGGCGGTTATCAGTAGTGTTATGGCTATAAAAAAGCAGACAATTTTAATTAGTGTATTTTTTGTCATATCAATCAACGCACCTTTATTGAGAATTCGTCAATTACTGTTCTTCCGAAGTGATTGAAAATCTTGAAGTATCCTCCCTTGTCTTCCTTGAGGTTGTTGTCGGCAGAGTATACTTCATTGCCATCTGCATCGAAGCATTTGATTTGATCGGAAAGTTCAATGATCATGAACAATGTCGGTTCAGAGCCCTCCAGCTTCTGGTAGTAGAACAGCTTGTCTCCTGTATCCACGATAACAAGTTCGCACATCTCGCCAAAACCGTTTGGTATTTCCATGCTGAAGGCACCTCTTGGCCAGTGGCCAGGTATGCCGTGGTAAACAAGAATTTTGTTGATCTGGGTAACAGCCACGTATATGCCTGAATCTTCGTCGGCAGGTTTGAAACTGTTTCCCATGGGTTCGTAAACCCTTACACCAATTACTGCCGACATCCAAGGGTCTTTTTCCGCTCTTTCGTGAGAGGTCTTAAACCTAAGATGGAACTGGACTTGTGAAATCCCGTCTACTTTTGCTTCGCAGTAATAGTCGGGTGAATATGTGTCTACCAACTCTACGGGTACTCCTTTGTATGTGCTCAGGTAAAGTTGTTCTTCAACAACCT
>DUPL01000104.1 GCA_012838385.1 Clostridiaceae bacterium | reverse complement strand
TCATCTCGCGTCATCTTCAATACCTTCCTAACTTATGAAAGTTCTGCTTTAATACATCTTTTTGCTCTATCATTCTCGCAAACTTTCATTCATCTCACAAGGTGTATTCTATTTGACGCTTACGTTTATTCTAATATGTATACGCATGAATATGATGCTTTTTCCTTAATAAAAGGCGGAGGTTAAAAGTTTGCCAATTCAAATATTAAAAGAGGAAGTGACATAAAGTTTTATGTCTGTTAGTAATATACCAAAACACACAACAAAAGTTGCATGTCATAAAAAACCTCCGCCTTTGTGAACAAACAACATCTCTTTCTCTTATTTGTCAGTATATTAATATTTATTGGATAAAAAAACAATAGGAATAATAGGTTAAGTCTAAACAAAAATATGTAAAAACAATTTTAATGTATGCCGTTTCAAGATTAATGAATATATCCATATAATATGTGTTTATCTTGTTATTTGACAGAGGTAAAATGTATTTATTTTACATATTTTTATGCCATATTTACATATTTTTATTTGTGTCAAAACATGTAGAATTGTTAATAATAAATACTCATTCGAGGTGAAAATATGAAAAAGATCGTTTTTCTTTCATTTATTCTTGTCATTGCGCTGGCATCACAGCTTTCAGTAATGGCAGCGAATAATATTGATTTGACTACTGATACCACTTATCAAAAAGAAGGCACCAATCTGCTTTCTTTAAATAAGACTGTATCCTACAGCTCAACTTATACCGCTGCATCAGGAGCATGGAAAGCCGATGCCCTTGTGGACGGAAAAATCAGCAATACCAATCCTTTGGGGTGGACATCAGACCCGAACGACCCTCAACAAGCCGAAGATGCACCAGTGTGGGTGCAGATTGATTTGGGCGATGTGTATGGCATTGAAAGAATAGTTCTCTGGCCAAGACAGGACAAGGACCCTGTAATGGGATATCCTGTTGACTTTACACTTCAGCTATCAATTGATGGCGATAATTGGACAACTGTGGCAACATCGACAGGAAACACCAACGTCGATTACGATGCCAAGATATTTGATATCAGTAAAACAAATGCAAGGTATGTAAGAATGCACTGCACCAAGCGTGCAAAAGACCCTGGATCCAACCAATGGCTTGCACAGCTTTCTGAAATGGCTGTTTACGGAGGGGAGCCTGTAACTTCATCTCCTGAAACTTCCGATAGTGCTGTTTCTCTTCTTCTTATATCCTTTGTAATAGCGTTTTCTGCTTGCGTTTTGAAAGTACATAAAAAGAAGGCTGAAGGGTAAAATATTATACAAAAAGTTTTAATTGCGCATCCGGTTGGATGCGCTTTTTTTGATAAATTTTGCATTAAAACATATTTATGATATATTTTTAACGACTAAGGTTTTGGAAGTGATAATTTTGGATATAACAAATCTTGAGAAACTTGCAAAGATAAGATTGACTGAAGAAGAAAGAAAAGAAATTGAAAAAGACCTTGCATACTTTACAACCATGCTAGAAGACCCTTTCAAAGCAGACACAAGCAATGTGCAGGGTACAACCATTGTTTCCCATACAGAGAATGTGTATAGGGATGATTTGGTGGAAGATTTTGAGGATCTGCTTTTTGATGGTGAAATAATTGTACCGAGGATAGTGGAGTAGCATGCCAAACAGATTAAGTATTTCAGAATGTATTAAACTACTTGATAATAGGGAAATAAAAGTAACCGAACTTGTGAATGCATACCTTCGTGAGATCGAAAATAGAGACGAAGAAATAAATGCATTTATAACGGTTACAAAAGACGAAGCTTTGGAAAAGGCCGAGGAACTAGACAGGAAAGGGAAAAGGATTTCTCCCCTTTCAGGCATCCCCGGCGGAATTAAAGACAACATATGTACGAAAAACATTAACACCACCTGCGCATCCAAAATGCTGAAGGATTTCGTACCGAAATACAGCGCCACCGTGTATGAAAGACTTCTTGATAATGATTTTGTCATGCTTGGAAAACTCAACATGGACGAGTTTGCCATAGGAGGCGGCGGTGAATATTCATACTTCAAACCTGTTAAAAACCCATATAACATATCCCACATGGCAGGAGGTAGCTCCTCAGGAAGCGCAGCTTCCGTGGCTGCTTTTGAATGCGCTTTTTCTTTGGGAACCGACACTGGCGGATCCATTCTAAAACCTTCTTCCTACTGCGGTGTTGTGGGCATGAAACCTACCTTCGGAACAGTATCCAGGTATGGTGTTGTTGGCTTTGCACCTTCCCTTGAACAGACAGGTCCCATAACAAGAACGGTTTTGGACAACGCAATTGTTTTGAGTAAAATTGCAGGTCATGACGAAAAGGATCCATGTTCCATAAAAAGAGATTTAGACTTTTTGCAAGATATTGACAAAGGATTAAAAGGCCTTAAAATAGCGGTTCCAAAGGAACTTATGGATATGGATGTAATTCAAAGGGATGTAAGAAAGTGCTATGAGAAATCATTTGAGATATTCAAAGAGCTGGGATGTCAAGTAGATGTAGTATCCATGCCCAGTCTTCAATATTCCCTTTCCGCATACTATGCCATCAGCAGCAGTGAAAGCGCATCAACTTTGGCAAGATATGACGGAATCAGATATGGTCACAGGACAAAAGAATACTCAAACATCGAAGAGCTTTATGAAAAAACCAGAGGAGAGGGATTTGGAATTGATGTTAAGAAAAGAATTCTGTTTGGAACATTTCTGCTGGTTGAAAAGGAAAAGAATTATCTTGACAAGGCAAGAAAAGCAAGGACAATTCTAATGAACGAATACGAAAGATTGTTTAAGGAGTATTCCATTGTCCTTACCCCAGCTTCACCAATAACCGCCCCTGCTTTTGGCGAAAAGCAAAGCAACGCTTTGGAGAAATACTACGAAGATATATTTACCACACCAATTAACTTATGCGGAATACCTGCCTTGTCCATGCCTGTGTGCAAAGACTCAAACGGATTGCCTGTCGGTATAATTCTAAGCGCAAGGCATTATGATGAAAAGACACTGTATAGATTCGGACATGCTTTTGAGGCAGCAAGGGGGATTTTAAAATGAAGTATGAAGCGGTAATAGGGCTAGAAGTGCATGTAGAGTTGAAAACAAATACAAAACTTTTCTGCGGCTGTAGAAATGAGTTTGGAAAAAAGCCAAACACACTCGTATGCCCGGTTTGTGCAGGCATGCCGGGGACTTTGCCAAGACTGAACAAGGAAGCTGTAAACCTTGCAATAAAAGCGGGGATTGGCTTGAACTGCAAGATAAACAAATTCTCCAGATTCGATAGGAAAAACTACTATTATCCCGATTTGCCAAAGGGATATCAGACCACCCAGTATGAAATGCCTCTTTGCACAGATGGCTATATTGATATTGGAGGCAGAAAAATAGGGATAGAACGAATTCATCTGGAAGAGGATGCAGGAAAGCTAATCCATGAAGAGGACAAGACATTTGTGGACTTTAACAGAAGCGGTGTGCCACTTATAGAGATTGTGTCAAGGCCGGATATTAGAAGCGGAGAGGAAGCCGCCTTGTATTTGAAGAAACTAAGAGGCATCCTTCTTTTCACAGGTGTATCAGACTGCAAAATGAATGAAGGCTCCATGAGGGTGGATGTAAATGTTTCCGTAAGGCCAAAAGGCTTATCTTTCTTTGGTGCAAAGACGGAGATAAAGAATATTAATTCTTTTCAGTACACTCAGGAAGCAATTGGGTATGAAATAAACAGGCATATAGAGCTTTACGAGAACGGAAAAACACCTGAAAACGAAACAAGGAGATATGACGAAAAAAGTAAAAAGACATACACCATGCGTGCAAAGGAAGATTCAAGTTTGTACATGTATCTTCCTGACACGGAACTTGTGCCCCTTGACATATCTGAAGAGGAAATAGATGAAATAAGAAAGAAAATGCCTCTTCTCCCTGAGGAAAGGGAGAAAATGTATGTAAAAGAGCATGGACTTTCCGACTTTGATTGTGAGAATATTCTGCAGGAGGTGCATTTTGCAGAGTACTTTGAGGAAGCTGCAAAACTGTCAAAAGATGCAAAGAACTCTGCAAATCTTTTAATCACACAAATATTTTCTCTTCTTGAAAGCGACAAAGTAATTAAAATTAAACCTTTGAGACTTGCTGAAGTATCAAACCTCATGACGGATGAGGTCATAAACAGCAGTACCGCTAAAAAGCTACTTGAAAAGCTCTGGGAAGAAGACTTTGATGTGGAAAATTACGTTAAGGAAAACAAGTTGTTTCAGATTAACGAAAAAGATGTGTTATCAAGATACATTGACGAGGCAATGGAAGAAAACCAAAAGATAGTTGACGATTACAGAAAGGGCAAAAAGAAGGCCTTAAAAGCCCTGACTGGTATTGTCATGGCAAAAACAAGAGGCAGGGCAAATCCAAGGCTTTTAAATACCCTTCTCAATGAGAAGCTTGGCTGATCTTACAAGCTCCTCTTTTGAGTTTTCCACTTTGTTTGCAATGACAAGTCCAAGCAAAGCGGAAAGGATTCTTCCTACTTCCCTTCCCTCCTTTACCCCCAACGCCATAATGTCATGTCCATTTATTTTCAAATCCTTCAAGGAAAAGCACTCCTGCCTGGCAAGTATCTCATGAGCCTTTTCCTCCAAAAGATCATATTCCTTCTGCCTGTATGAAAGCTCAGGACTTTGACCCCTGTTGTCCGCCCGCATAAGTTTTATTAAGTCAAAGAAATCTTCTTTCCCAAACTTGTTAAGTCTTTTTTTGATAATCACATCATCGTTTTCAATGGGCGTGTCGTGGTATCTGACAAACCTTTCCACCTTTGCAATCGTAGTGTTGTCCGCCTTCAGCCTTTTGAGTATGTCAATTGCCATCTGTGTTGAAAGTTTGGCATGACCATAGAAATGCCCGATATTGTCCTCCCCCAGGGAAAAGGTATGGGGTTTTCCCAAATCATGAAAAAGAGCCGCCAGTCTTAGATATGGTTTTTTCTCTATGCTCTCCACTACTATTGCAGTGTGGGCAAGCACATCATAGGCGTGATATGGATTTTTTTGCTCAAATCCTTTCATAGGCATAAGTTCAGGAATAACCACACCCAAAACATCCACATATTCAAGAAGCACTTTTCTTACATTGTCTCCGCATAACAGCTTGATTAGTTCCTGAAATATTCTTTCAACAGATATATTCTTTAAAAGCTCCTTGTTCCCATATAATGCTTTTTTTGTATTCTCCTCTATATCAAACCCTGTAACAGAAGAAAACCTCAAAGCTCTCAGAATTCTTAATGCATCTTCATTAAACCTTTTGTCCGGCTTTCCCACACACCTGATTATCCTGTTTTTAATATCCTCCATACCGCCAAAAGGATCAATAAAACCTTCCTGTTCGTTATACGCAATGGCATTCATGGTAAAGTCCCGCCTTGCCAGATCCTCTTCAATATTTGATGTAAAGGAAACAGAGTCAGGGTGCCTGTTGTCCGAATATTCCGAATCTATTCTAAACGTAGTTACCTCAAATTGCCTGCCATTAACCAATACAGACACCGTTCCGTGCTTTATTCCTGTCTCAATTACTCTGAAATCCGAGAACACTTCCTTTGTTTCCTCAGGCTTTGCATTTGTTGTAATGTCAATGTCGGAAGGAGTCAAACCCATTAAATAATCCCTTACACATCCACCTACGATATATGCTTTGAAACCACAGCTATTCAGTTTTTCAATAATCAATTGTGTCTCTTTGCTTAACTTAATCATAATCCACAATTCTTCCAATACATTTATCTCTATAATTAAATTATACCATTACTGCTGCATAAAAAAAGAAAAAGCCGGAGATTTATTCTCCAGCCTCATATACTTGACCATTTAATTCATCACAAAATTACTGTCTCAAACTCCGCTGCGTTTGTCAAAGTATCTTGAACAGGACAGTTGCTTTCAATGAATTCAACGTATTTCTCTATCTCTTCCTTCGTATTGTCTGCTTCAATCTTGAACTTCGTTACAATACGAGAAAAACCAATCTTTGCATCAGGATTCCTTCCAAGAAAACCATCCGGATCCAACGTTCCTTCTAGCTCAATTTCAACATTCTTGAGGTTTATCTTATGCTTTTTCGCAAATGCTCTTGCAACGATGCACTTGCATCCACCTAAAGCAGACAGAAGAGCTTCAACAGGGTTCATGCCAGTGTCGGTTCCACCCAATGATACCGGCTCATCAAGAATAATGCTAAAGTCCCTAGCAGTGCATTCTACCTGCAGACCTTCCTTGAGTGTTGCTTTTGCATTAAATAGTGTATCAGCCATAATTACCAATCCTTTCTTATTTATGCATTCAGTTTACCACAATCTGTTTCTTTGTCAAAAAACTTATGTCATTTCTTTTTCTTAGCTATTATGATAACCACAACCACAACTATCACAAGAACCGCTGCACCAATAATTACTGGAACAATTGGAAACTTGTCATCAGTTTCAGTGTCGTTGGACTTTTCTGTAGCCTCGGCTGTTTTTTGTGGTGTTGGCGTATCCTTTGGAGTATTGGTTGGAGCCGGAGTAGGAGTATTTGTTGGCACTGGAGTTTCAGGAGCTTCGTATTCAGGGAAATCACCACTGAAAACAAAGAAATTGTCAACCCAAAATTCTACATATGATGCATCCACCTCAGGATATGGATTCTGTCCTGTACTTACATGAACACCCACACCTTCGATAGTTACGTCAGAATGCCATATCGAAGTATCCCAGGAACCTAGCCTGGTAATTCTTTCTGTTGGAATAAAGACATAACCGTCAAAACCTTCAGGGATTATGAAACCATAGCGACTGTATATGGCTGCTGTCTCTGAAAATTCAACTTCATGTAAAAGACCGTTTTTATCAACAAGAACAATATTCTTTTCTCCTTCAGGCGAGGTAAAAGCATCCTGTCCGTCTATTACTCCTTGGAAGCAGTAGTATATGTCACCATCACACTTGTTCTGTATCTCAAATCCTATGTATTCCGCGTCCGCATACATGCTTTTATGCTCATTTGCCTTGGGAACTTCCACCAGATAACAGTCTGCAATCGTTATTCCTTCGCAGTAGATTTTGCCGTCTCTCATCTCTACAAAACCATCTCTCCAAACCTTGTCAGGCGGACCCGATTCAGAGAAGTCATCAAGTACTTTTACAACCACCGTTTTATCTGTTCCATACTTGATTTCCAAATCGAGCGGTTCCTGCCCAAAGGATGCAACAGATATCAATAAGGTTATAACAATGGTTGCTATAAAAATATTAACCAAACGCAATCTTTCTGGCATTGCTTTTCCTCCTCATATAAAATTGTACGTATTTATTATCCTTATTGATATTCTAATTTATTTGTGTCAGTCAGACTATATATAAATTGACGTTAATTATATATAAATCAACATCGGAGCTATGAGTTGTTTCTGAAATCCGAAGGAGTACATCCATACATCTTTTTGAAGAACTGGGTAAACAGACTGTGAGAAGGAAAACCCACCTTGTATGCAATCTCATTAATTGAGTCATTGGAAGTCAATAAAAGATTCTTTCCTTCATCAAGTCTTTTATTGATTATGTATGTTTTAGGCGTCTTTCCAAAATACTTTTTGAAACTGCGGATAAAGTACGCCTCACTTACATGATACATCTGGGCAATTTCTTTAACATTAACCTTCTCCGCATAGTTTTCATCAATATATTCCTTTGCTTCAAGAATCCAGTCAGGGCATCTGAGCAGTCCTGCATCTGGCTGCTGGGTAAGATAAGTGGACAAAAGACTTGTAAGCATCTGATTTATGATAGTGCTTGATTCAATATAAGACAGGATGTCGTTCTTTTTAATTAAAACATTAAGTTCAACAAAACTGTTGAAAAGTTCGTTTATATTGTTTGTGTATATAATATTCAGCTTGTCATTGGAATTAAGTAATTTATCAAAAATCATTGTGCTCGTTCCAATGCAGTTAATATAGCAGAACTTCCAGTGGTCACCATAAGTGCAAAAGTACTTTCTTTCTCTGTTGTTCTTAAAGAATACAGCTCCCGGCTTTATTACGTACTCCTTGCCATTATACTTGACCAATCCGGAACCAGAAAGGGTAAAATGAAGCGAATAATTCAAATACCCTTCATTCCATCCACGAAAGTTGGGTCCTTCAGTATACAACCCCATGGAAGTAACAACAAAAGGAAGAGCTGCATGCATGGGATTTATGTCGCTAACTAAAACATCGATGGTTTTATTTGAAATATGATCGACAAATATTTCCTCAACAGAGTATTCAGTTTTTATTGCCATAAGTTCACACCCTTAAATCGTTAACCCAATTATATTTTAACAAAATTATCCTGTCAACAACACATCACTCTTCCCTCCCTCATCCAGTTATGGTTTCAATGACTACCTGCGCATAAAATCTGGCCAGGAAGTCATTTGGATGATTAACATTGTTGCCGGTCATGTCGTAGTAGCGTTTTTTTGAAAGCAGATATTTGTGTACCGTGGTCATATCCGCCACTGCAACACCTGACTCTTCCAATCCCAAAAGAGCTGGCAGATAGTCTTCCTGAAAACCTGCAAATCCAGCCACATCCTCATTTGCAAGCATTGTGGCAACAAGAACAAATTCACATTCCTCATTTTCAGAGCGTATCCTCTCCACAATTTTACCTATGTTCCATGTATATGAATTCACAGGAACTCTCAAACTTCCGTCATTCATGCCAAAAGCCACTACCACCAGATCCGGCTTTAACCTTGACACATTTTTATAATTATTATACCCCCAGGCAGAATCCATGCCGCCAACAGAAGCGTTTGTCATTGTAATGTAATCATTATCGTACTTTTCTTTCAGATACTTGGTTGCCATGCTGCACCAGTCGTCTGCAAAAGGTTCTACTTTGTGAAATCCACTGCTGTTGCATCCTTCTCCTATACTGTCGCCATAGAATACTATCTTCAGTTCTTCCTTGTTTTCGAGTTTTGCAGTTGTCTTTGGCAACAGACTGCTTTTGCCTTTGGGAATTTCACCTTTCCACTCTCCCAGGTGAATATATGTTACTGCCAGCTGTTTTGATAAAAAGGGCTCGCCTTGTCCGTACAATATGTATCCACCACCAGTACGCGGAAAACTGCTTCCGCTTATCTCATGATCCAGCCAGTACTCTTTGTGTTTGACCCTGGGGATTGAACCTGTCTCCTTGATGACTAATTTTCCGTTTACTAAATCATAATCCACACCTTTTTTGTATTCGGTTTCAAGTGATGAATCTCTTACCGATAGAATACATACAGGCTCATACATAAGCGGAATAGGCGAAATTGTGCCGTCTTCATTCTCCAGAGGATAGACAGATTCATTGTAAACAATATTGGTATCCCACAGATACTTCATGTATTTGTGAAGATCATACTCTTCACAATCCTTTTCATAATCCTCTAGATTCTCAAGAATCTCTTTCAACTTTTCCACTTCCTTTTTGTTAATCCTGTCGTTATACAAATATTCCTGCGGCAAAGATGAAGTATCCACCGGAGTATAATCGCACGTAAGAATAATAACGACAAAGAGAATCAAAAAAAGCGACAATATTTTTCTTTTCATAAAATCCCTCTTTTTTTCATAATCCTATTGCTAATAATTATTCTATAATATTTTTTGCTCTGCAACTATAAAGTTATTGATGGGAGCTATATATAAAATGAATTAAACGGCAAAACAAAGATATTGTTATTAAATACAAGATGTGTTAACATAAAGTGAAAACAAGCTCGTTTGGAGGAGATAGGCTGATGAAAAAAATATTGATAACAATTGTGTTTATCCTGATTCTAATTATACCTGCATATGCAAGTGAAGCTCCTGGTTATGTTGTGGATCTTAGTACAAAGGGAGGATACGAGGCATACGTAGAGCTGGTTGACTTGGACAAATATCCAGTTGGTATTACCAACGGTTCTGAATTTACAACCCACGGCATGTATATTGAATACAAGGATGCAAATGGCAAGGGTCTTGGCGAATACAGATGGACTGTAGACTATACCTTCAATGAAGAAGACAAATGCATAACATTTGTAGGAAAACCGGAAGAGCTGAAAACAAGTCAAAAAGACGACCTAAGACTAACAATTCAAACAGAGTTCAGTCCAAAAGAACTGCCTTACGTTGTTATCTGCTACAGAATAACAGACAAAGCTCCCATATCTACAAACCATATCTATCTTAGAGACAACAGAAAAAACAAAGAGTACAGCGGAGTGCCAACTACATGGACACCCCACCAACTTGTAGCAAACGGACAGTGGAACTACAGAATACTTGACATGCAAAAAGAGCTGGCTGCCATAACTGGCCAGTGCATGGGAATAAGGCTTCCCATATGCACCAGGGAAGGCGACAAGTTTGATGTAAAGTTTGTTGCAGCTTTTGCAACAAAAGAAGCTGCTGAAAACTTTGATATAGAAGCATTCGAAACATATCTGGCTTCAATAACCACACCCGAGCCAACTGAAGATAATACCAAAACACCAGGACCTTACGAAGGTGGAAAAAGCTCTTTAGGAGTATGGGGTACAGTTCTTTTTGTTGCTGTTGCAATTATTGTCGTAGTTGGTGTAACAGCACTCTACAGATTCCTGGCAAAGAAATTATAGTATTTATGGTTTATATGCTATAACCACCCAGTTCCCAAAACTTATCTCTTCACCAGCTTTGCAGCGCTTGTGATATACCACGGTGTCCTCGCCTGTTGCCTGGTCAAACATTCTAAACGGTTCAACGGATTTGTCCTGCACAAAACCAAGAAAGGTCAAATGACCATGCAGAGAAACAACTCCGTTGTTTCTTTTTGTGAAGATGTATACATCTCCATCCTTGTCAATTCTTGCAGAACTGTATTCCAGTTCAGAATAAACATAGTACATCCCGTGAAACTTCTTTGGCAGATTGACAAATACCCTGGATTCCGAACGATTTGAAAAGATGGTTTTGTTGTTCTCCAAAACAGCAACCTGCCCACCGTCTGTAGGGGTAATTCCTGTATTTTTCAATTCTTCAGGGGTTTTTGGCGGCTGTTTACCGTTGTTGTTAACAAGAACTTTCAATCTCGACTCTGGATTAACAATCCTGCCTGCAAGAATATCCTCCTCCGTTATAACTGCCATAAGTATTTCCATGTCGGAACCTCTGTTTCTGTCATAGATGACATATATCTTTCCATCCTTTGTCTGGAAGCCGTCAGGATAAGACACTCCGTTTCTCTCATCTATGATTAGATTGCCTTTCCATGTCTTTCCGTCATCTTCCGATATGGAGGCGGTTAGATAGGAACGGCTGCCATCCTTTGCTGGAGGGTTGTGATACACCAAAAGCAGTTTGCCCGAATCAAGTTTTGACAAAAAGAATCTGGATACAGTCTTTGTAATATTTGCGTTTACAGCATCAGACCAGGTATAACCCTTGTCATAAGAATAGCTCTTTTCAATACCGATGGTGGTTCTGATATACATCATAAGGCTTCCATCACCAAGTTCCACCACCATGTTTTCATCTGCACTGCTTGAACCTTGAATGCCTTTAACACCGCCTCTAAAACTCCAAGTCTT